>NZ_AMXB01000022.1:0-73836 GCF_000310125.2 Thauera sp. 27 | reverse complement strand
GCGCCATGCACGCCGCGCGCACCGCCTGCAGCCGCTCGACGCCGCGCGCCGACAGCGCCAGGCGCGCACCGCGCGCGGCCAGGTCCAGCGCCAGCGCCTCGCCGATGCCGGTGGAGGCGCCGACGATCCACACCCGCCGCCCCTGCCAGTTTCGGATCGGCGTGTTGAGCGGGGCGAACAGCCCGCGCCCGCTCCGGGTCACCGTCGTCATCGCTGCATCCTCGCTGCCATGCGCGCCCGGTCCTCGCCGCTCAATCGGCGCGCTTGAAGAAGGACAGCGTGACCTCGCCGAGGCGGAAGCCCCACTTGCTCATCAGCGAACGGTTGAGCATCACCTTGTCGTCCATCAGGAACATCCAGTCGTCGAAATCGACGTTGTAGACCTTGTCGCCGACCGGCAGCGCCAGCACGTAGCGCCAGCGCAGCGCATTGCCCGCAGCCTCGCCGCTGGCCTCGCCGACGACATCGTCGGCGCGCCCGCTGTAGCGCCCGGGGCCGAGGCGGGTGATGGTCCACACGCGGCGCTGGGTGCTGCCATCGGAGTAGGTGAAGTGCTCGTCGAGGGTGCCGACCTCGCCCTCCCAGCTCGCCTCGATCAACACGTGGAAGCGCTTCACCACCTTGCCCGAGCGGTCCTGGAACATGCCGTAGGCGTCGAGCGTGCCGTTGAAGTAGTCGCGCAGTTCGAGCACCGGCTGCTCGGCGCGGTAATGATCGACATTCACCGTCGTGCACCCCCACAGGCCGACCACGGCCACGATCCACAAGAAAAGACGTTTCACGATCACGATTGCACTCCCTCACAGACAGTCGCCTTGCGCAGGCCGTCGGCCGACGGCACATCCGGCTCGATCCAGGCGCGCCAGCGCCACAGCAGCACGATCGCCCCCAGCTTGAGCACGACCGGCACGAAGCCATACACCGCCGCCAGCGCCGTCACCGCAGCAGGCTCGCGCGCCCCCGGCGCATAGCCGAGCAGCGCGAGCAGCGGCAGCGCCAGGCCGGCCGCCAGTGCGAGATTGGCCTTGGTGACGAAGTTCCACCAGCCGAAGCATGCGCCCGCCTGCAGGGGAGGCTGCGCGCGCCCGGTCGTGCTGCGCGCGACGAGGTCGGCGAGCAGCGAGGGCGGCAGGCTGAGGTCGGCGCCGAGCGCGAGGCCCGACAGCACGCAGATGAGCGCGTAGGCGATCACATCGCCATCGCCAAGCAGCCCCGCCCAGGCGAACACCACGACCGCGAGCACCATACCGGCGAGCCAGGCGCGCAGCTTGCCGATGCGCTGCGACACCCGCACCCACAGCGGCAGGCTGGCTGCCGCGGCGACGAAGTACAGCACCAGGAAGAGCCCCGCGAGGCGTTCCGCGCCGAGCACGTCGGCGACGAAGAACAGCACGGTGGCCGACGGAATCGCCGCTGCGATGCCATTGGCGGCGAACACCGCGAGCAGGCGGCCGAAGCCGGCGTCGCGCACGGTGGCGCGCAGGCCTGACCACAGCGGCGTCGCCCGTACCGGCACGCGGCCTGCACCCTGTCCGGCCAGGCCGGCCGACGGAACTGCCGGCGCGCGCCACAGCGTCCACAGGCCGAAGCCGGCGAGCAGCGGCAGGAACAGCCAGGCCAGGCGCGCCAGCCCGGTGGCCTCGTCGGCGCCCAGCGCAAGCACCGCCGGCAGGGCCGCGGCCAGCACCACGCCGCCGAGCCCGAAAGCCTCGCGGCTGGCGACGTAGCGCGTGCGCAGAAGCGGCGTGTGCGCCACCTCCGCACCCCAGGCGTTGTAGGCGATGGTCGCCACCGACCACGCCAGTGACACGCCGACCAGCAGCAGGAACAGCCAGCCAAGACCCGCCCCTGCGGGCGGCGCAAGCAGGCCGAGCATGCCAGCGCCCAGGCCCGGCAAGGCCAGCGCGACCCACAGCCGGCGCCTTGGCAGGCGGTCGTTGGCCCAGCCGATCAAGGGGTCGGTAAACGCGTCGACGATGCGTGCGGCGAGCAGCACCGCCCCCACCAGCGCCAGCGGCAGGCCGAGTCCTTCAGCGTACAGGCGCGGCACGTGGACATAGATCGGCAGCGCGGCGAAGGCCAGCGGCAGGCCGAGCGCTCCATAAGCTAGCAGCGCCTGGCGAGAATCGGTGCCAGGGCCCGGATCAGGTGAGGCGCTGGTCGCGGCGGCACTCATCGCGCGCGCTCCGCCAGGCCGAGCAGTTGCGCGCGCAGACGCGGTTCGCGCGTGCGCGGATCGAGCCAGATTGCAAAGAAGGCCGCCGCCAGCTCGGCGTCTTCGAGCGCCGCGGTCGGCTGGCCCTGGTGCCAGAACTGCGCGCCTTCGCCCGGGCGGTGCAGCCCGACCAGAGTCTCGCCCGCCTCCACCGAGGGCAGTGCGCGCGCCAGGGCCTGGGCCCAGCGTGCCAGCTGCGCTTCATCCTCATAGCCGAGGCGACGCATCTCCCCCAGGCTGAGTTCGACCAGGCGCGCGGACGACACCGCCCGTGCGTAGCGGATCGACAACGCATGGTCCGCAGCCAGCACCTGCGCCACCTCGGCCTCGTCGTCCACTGGCTCGGCGGCTGCATCGGGCATCGCCCACAGCGCCGCATCGTAGAGCTTGAGGCCGAACCAGCGCAGCTCACCCTCGCCCACGCGCTGAAGGCCGCCCTGAAGCGCCGGCGGCAGCTCACGCGCGAAGGACGGCGCGGCAACGAGCAAGGCGCCGGCGAGCAGCAGGGGCGCCAGCCAAGGATCGAGTGCAGCGCGCGGGCGTGGCATCAGCGCCTCCCGCCCCCTGCATCCGCATGCACGAACACATAGTGGTGGACGTCGATGTCGCCCGTCTCGAAGCCGGCCTCGCAATAGGACAGGTAGAAGCGCCACATGCGCATGAAGCGCTCGGGAAAGCCCTGCGCACGTACCGCAGCGGCCTGCGCCTCGAAGCTGCGCTGCCAATGCGCGAGCGTGCGCGCATAGTCGCGACCGAAGGCGAAGTCGCCGACGATGCCAAGCCCGGCGCGTTGCGCCTGCTGCGCCACCCTGCTCGGGCTGGGCAGCATGCCGCCGGGGAAGACGTGGCGCTGAATGAAGTCGGTGCCGCGCCGGTAACGGGCGAACAGTGCGTCGGCGATGGTGATGGCCTGCACCACACAGCGCCCACCCGGCTTGAGCAGCGCACCGAGCTGGCCGAAGTAGGTGGGCCAGAAGCGCTCGCCGACCGCCTCGATCATCTCGATCGACACGATGTGGTCGTACTGGCCGCGCACGTCGCGGTAGTCGCACAGTTCGAAGTCCGCGCGGTCGGCAAAGCCGCCGCGCTCGGCGCGCGCGCGCGCGAAGGCGAGCTGGGACGGCGACAGCGTGATGCCGAGCACCTTGCAGCCGAACTCTGTGGCGGCGACCTCGGCAAAGCCGCCCCAGCCGCAACCGACCTCGAGGATCGTCTGCCCCGGCTGGGCGCCGAGCTCGCCGAGGATGCGGCGGTACTTGCGCAGCTGGGCATCGACCAAGGACTCATCGGGGGTAGCGAAGACCGCGGCCGAATAGGTCATCGTCGGGTCCAGCCAGAGCGCGTAGAAGTCGTTGCCGAGGTCGTAGTGGGCCTCGATGTTGCGCCGCGAGCCGGTGCGGGTGTTGGCGCGCAGCAGATGCTGCAGACGGTGGCCAAGCAGGCGGAACATGCGGCCGTAGATGGCGCCATGCAGCTGGTCGCGGTTGGCCGACAGCAGGCGCAACAGGCCGGTGAGGTCCTCGGTGTCCCACAGGCCGTCCATCCAGGCTTCGCCGAAGCCGATGTCGCCGCGCGCGAGCGCCTCGTCGAACACGGCGTGGTCACGCACCCGCAGGTGGGCCACGAGCGGACCGTGGCCAGCGCGCAGGCGCAGGCCGTCGGGCAGTTCGACGGCGAGCGCGCCACCCTGCAGGCGGTCGAGCATCTCCAGGGCGAGCCGGGTGGCGCGCGGGCGGCGACCGAGGCGCACGCTGGCCAGCGGCTGCAGGGCATGGTCGAGTGCGTTCATCAGGTGGTCTCCTCAAGCGGTGGCGCGGGCTTGCGATGGAAGCTCACCCGACGCAGGGCCAGGCGCAAGGCCTGCCAATGGATGCGGGCGACGACGCCCAGGGTCATGAAGGGTTGGCGGACCAGCCACTTGCGCATCGCGGAGCCGTCGAGCGCCTGGGCGCGACCGGACAGGCGGGTGCTCAGGCGCAGCGCGCCCTCGTCCCACAGGTCGACCGACACCGCGTGCACCTCGCCCTGGCGCTCGAAGCGGAAGCGGTACTCGCCGCGCACCGGGAAGAAGGGCGAGACGTGGAAGCACTTGCGCGCGCGCAACTCGTCGCCCGCCGCAATCGGGCGCAGGTCGGGGTGGTGCACCAGGTAGTTGTGACGCTCGCCGAAGGTGTTGTTGACCTCGGCAAGCACGACGCGCAGGTTGCGCGCGTGGTCATGGCAGAACCAGAAACTGACCGGGTTGAAAACGAAGCCGAAGATGCGCGGCATGGTCTGCAGCACCACCTCGCCGTCGCACAGCTCGCCCAGGCCATGCCGGTCGAGCACGCCGCGAATCCATGGCAGCAGCGGGCTACCGTCGCGGGCGCCGTGGTCGCGGCTGTATATGGCGAACACGTTGGGGCGGTCGATGCCGAGCAGGGGCACCTGCAAGGTGTCGAGCCTGCCCAGCGGCAGGCGCAGGAAGGCTGTGGGGTAGATGAAGCGGTTGTGCGCCTGGACGTGGCGCTCATGCATCACCGCACCGAAGCATACGGCGGCGTTCATCAGGCCGCGAGCTCCAGCGCAGGCTCGACGGCCGTGACACGACCGCGCCGCCATGGCACCTCGACGCCCATTGCCTCGGCAACGGCCACCGCCGACTTGAGGCCATCTTCATGGAAACCGTAACCGGTCCAGGCCCCGGCGAACCAGCTGCGGTTGTTGCCCTGGATGGCCGGCAGCGCGGCCTGGGCGTCGATCGCGCCCTGGTCGAACACCGGGTGGGCGTAGTGGAAGCGGCCGATGACACGCTCACTGTCCGGCTCGAGGAAGGGGTTGAGCGACACCACCACCGGCGTCTCAAAGGGCAGCGGCTGCAGGCGGTTGATGAGATAGCTCACCGACACCGGGCGGTCGTCGGGCTCGCCCTCGCCGGACAGGTAGTTCCACGCCGACCACACCTTGCGCCGCTGCGGCAGCAGCGCGGGGTCGGTATGCAGAATGGCAAGGTTGTCCTGGTAGCGCACCGCGCCGAGGATGCGGCGTTCCTGCTCGCTCGCCCCCTCGCCCAGGATGGCGAGCGTCTGGTCGCTGTGACAGGCGAACACGACCTCGTCGAAGCGCTCGACGCCGGCACGCGTATGCACGCGCACGCCCAGCGCGTCGCGCTCGACGCGCAGCACCGGGTGGCCAACGCGCACATCGTCCAGGCGACCGAGCATGCGGCGCACGTAGCTGCGCCCACCGCCTTCGACCGTGAGCCAGCGCGGACGGTCGAGGACCTGCAGCAGGCCATGGTTGTGGCAGAACTGGACGAAGGTGGCGAGCGGGTAGTCGAGCATGGTGCGCGTCGGACACGACCAGATCGCGGCCGCCATCGGTAGCAGGTACCAGTCGCAAAAGGCCTGGCCGTAGCCCTCGAGCTCAAGATAGTCACCGAGCGAGATCGCCGGCATCCCACCTGCGGCCGCCAGACGCGTCGTCTCGCGGTTGAAGCGCATGATGTCGCGCACCATGCCCAGGAAAGCGGGGCGCAGCAGGTTGGCGCGCTGTGCAAACACCGTGTCCAGGTTGGTACCCGCCCACTCCAGCCCGGGGCCGGCGAGGCTGACGCCGAAGCTCATCTCGGTTTCCACCGCCTCGACGCCGAGCAGCGCGAAGAGCGCGCACAGGTTCGGGTAGGTGCGGCGGTTGAAGACCAGGAAACCGGTATCGACCGGATGGGTGCGCCCCTCGAGGGTGACGTCCACCGTGTTGGTGTGGCCGCCGACGTAGTCGCCCGCTTCGAACAGCGTCACGCGGTCGCGCTGTGCCAGCAGCCAGGCCGTGCCGAGGCCGGCGATGC
Organism: Thauera sp. 27; assembly: GCF_000310125.2. Classification (NCBI taxonomy): domain Bacteria; kingdom Pseudomonadati; phylum Pseudomonadota; class Betaproteobacteria; order Rhodocyclales; family Zoogloeaceae; genus Thauera; species Thauera sp. 27. The sequence continues at coordinate 67,795 of NZ_AMXB01000022.1, read as the reverse complement.
CGCCGCCGACCACCGCCACCCGGCGCGTGTCACCCGCACCCAGGCGCTCGAGCTCACCCATCTTCATGGCGTCACTCCGCCGCGTTCTCGCCCTCGATCAGGGCGTACGCGGAATGGTTGTGGATCGACTCGAAGTTCTCGGACTGCACCGACCACGCGGCGATGCGGGCGTCGGCGCGCAGGCGCAGTGCGATGTCGCGCACCAGATCCTCGACGAACTTGGGGTTGTCATAGGCGCGCTCGGTGACCCACTTCTCATCCGGGCGCTTGAGCAGGCCGAAGACCTCGCAAGACGCCTCCTCCTCGGCCATGCGCACCAGTGCGTCGATATCCAGGTCGCCACGTAGGCGAGCCTTGAGCGTGATGTGGGAGCGCTGGTTGTGCGCGCCATAGGCGGAGATCTTCTTCGAGCACGGGCACAGGCTGGTCACCGGCACGGTCACTTCGAGCGTCGTGGCCACCACGCCATCCTCCACGCGCTCGACCACCACGCAGGCGTCCATGTCGAGCAGGCTGGCCACGCCCGAGACCGGCGCGAGCTTGTTGATGAACCAGGGAAAGCGCGCCTCGATGCGCCCGCTGTCCGCCTCCAGGCGCACCAGCATGTCGGCGAACAGGCGACGCAGACCGGCGAGGTCGAGCGCCTCGCGCTCGGCCTCGAGCAGTTCGACGAAGCGCGACATGTGCGTGCCCTTGACGTCGGCCGGCAGGCCAACCGTCATCTCCAGCGTGACCACGGTGTGTTGCACCGAACCCGCGCTATCGCGCAGGGACATCGGGTAGCGCAGGCCGCGCACGCCCACGCGCTGGATCGGGAGGGCGCGGTGGTCGGCACTGGCCTGCACGTCGGGCAGGAAGAACTTGTCAGGGGCGTTCATGAGCGTTCCTTGTGGCGGATGGCGCCGGGGTTGGCGATGGGGAGGGCGTCGGGTTGCGCGCTGGGCAGTGCAAGCGGTGCCGCGCGCACGGGCAGATCCGGGCGATGCATGAAGATGAGCAGATCGATCGGCGCCGCCCTGGCGCCCTTTACGGGCATCGGCGCGCCGTCCTGGGTCACCACAGCGACCATGACCGGTGCCACCGCCAACGGCGCGCCCGGCGCGAGCCGCTCGGCTTGGGCGACATGAGGCAGCAGCGAACAGACGGCTGCGACCGACAGACCGCCGAGCCAGCGTGGGAGCGTCTTCTCGTTCATAGCTATGTCCTGGACAGAAGTAAGTGACGATCAAACGATAGGCCAGCCCATCGTAGATGTCAATGTTTTGTCCTGGACAAATAGAGTAAAGAACACAAGAGCAAGTGCCCCAAGCCGCCCGGCGCGATGCCGCGCCGCGCTACCCCCCGACCAGCGCCGGCCAGCACGGGACGCCCTCGGCGGAACAAAGTCGCACCACAACCGGGGCTTGCGGTATTACGCTTACGGTTCGCCGACACAAGACACGTAATCAAAGCGCGGAGACAGCCCCTGGATACCAACCCCATCAGCACCTTCGAGGTCGTCGCCGGCCTGCTCGGCGGCATCGGCCTGTTCCTGCTCGGCATGCACATGCTCACCGAAGGCCTCAAGCTGGCCGCGGGCCGCGCGCTCGAGGGCATGCTCGAGCGCGGCACGGCGACGCCGCTGCGCGGGCTGGCGGCAGGCATGACCATGACGGCCCTGGTGCAGTCCTCCACTGCCGTGACCGTTGCCAGCATCGGTTTCGTCAACACCGGCCTGCTGTCGCTCAAGAACGCGATCTGGGTGATCTTCGGCTCCAACGTCGGCACCACGCTCAATGCCTGGCTGGTGGCCGCGCTCGGCTTCAGCTTCAAGATCGACGCCTTCGCCCTGCCCTTCGTCGGCATCGGCGCCGCGCTCATGCTGGCCGGACGCAGCCTGCGCATGCGCGCACTGGGCCAGGCACTGGCCGGCTTCGGCGTGCTGTTCCTCGGCATCGACGTGCTCAAGGACACCTTTTCCGGCTTCGGCGCCGCGCTCAACCTGCAGGACTACATCAGCCCGGGGGTGATGGGCTGGATCATCCTGGTCGGCATCGGCACCTTACTCACCGTGCTGATGCAGGCCTCGGGCGCAGTGATCGCGATCATCATCACCGCCGCTCAGGGCGGGCTGATGTCGGTGGAAGCGGCTTGCGCGATGGTCATCGGCACCAACATCGGCACCACCTCCACCGCCATCCTGTCGGCCATCGGCGCCACCTCCAATGCGCGCCGCCTGGCCGCCGCGCATGTGATGTTCAACCTCGTCACCGGCACGGTGGCGCTGCTGCTGCTGCCGCTGCTGATCACGCTGCTGGGCATGACGAGGGAATGGATGGAGCAGCCCGCCACGCCGGCGGTCACGATCGCCATGTTCCACACCCTGTTCAACCTGCTCGGCGTGCTGCTGATGGTGCCGCTGGCCGGCGGCATGCTGCGCCTGCTGTCGAGCCGTTTCCGCAGCCGCGAGGAAGAGATCGCCCGCCCACGCCACCTCGATGCCAACTCGCTCGCGGTGCCCGACCTGGCATTACGCGCACTCCGCCTGGAGCTGGGGCGCACGCAGAGTTTTGCGGTGACCGCGTTGACCGCGAGCACGCGTACGCCGCCCGACGAACCCTGGATCGAACGCCAGGCCGGCGCACTCGACGCCCTCGGCCCTGCAATCGCCGCGTATGTGCGCAAGCTCAGCGTGGCAAGCCTGCCGCCCGCGCTGGTCGAGGCGCTTGCGCACAGCCTGCGCACACTGCAGTACCAGCAGAGCGCAGTCGGCGCCGCACGCCTGGCGTGCAACCTGGGCACGGTACTGGGCCCGCCGTCCGAGCCCGAACTGGTGGCTGCCGCCGATGCCTTCCGCCAGGCCGCGGCCAACCTGGCTGCCAGCGCAGACGCGAGCCAGACCGATTTCAACGCGGTCCGCGTGGAGCAGTTGCTGCTCGATACCGAGAACCGCTACCAGGCGCTCAAGGAGGCGCTGCTGCTGCAGGGCGCGCACGCGCGGCTGGACATCAACACCATGCAGGAGTGGCTGCGGCTGGCGAGCCTGCAGCGCCGGGCAGCGGAACAGGTCGCCAAGGGGGCACGCATGCTCGCAGTGCTCGATGGCGACCTGCTGCCGCACCAGGTCGAAGACGGTCCGGACACCGACAACGACGGTAACGGCGAGCCGGCACGCGTCGCCGGATAACGGCCGGCACCAGGGGAGCGGCTGCGCGCGCCTTCAGCTGTGCTGCGCGCGCCACTGCTGCAGCGCGGCCAGCGTACCGTCGAGATCGCCGACGACGCGGACGCCCGGCAGGCGCTTCTGTTTGTCGCGCACTGCGGCCCCGCCGGCCCAGATATCCACCGTCGTCGGCAGCATTTCGCGCAGCGCCAGCAAGCCCTCGATGGCCTGGCGCGCCGGGTAGGCAATGCTGAAGGACAGGCCGACGATGTCGAAGCCGCCCGCCACCGCCGCACTGCGGATGTCGGCAGGCGGCGTGCGCGTGCCGAGCGAGACACAGCAGGCGCCCTCGGGTACGAGCATGGCTTCGGCCATCAGCAGGCCGAGCACATGCTCCTCCTCGGGGAAGGTGGTGAGCAGCACACGCGGCCGGCCACCGCTTGCCGCCTGGGCACCAATCGCGCCGCGCAGCACGTTCTGCACCTGCTCGGTAAACAGGTGCTCCTCGGGGACGTCGACCTCGCCGCGCATCCAGGCCTCGCCCACTGCGGCCGCGAGCGGCGCCACCGTGTCGGCCACGAAACGCTGCAGGCCTTGCTTCATCAGCGCATGGCGCAAGGCCTGCGCAAGTTCGACGCTGCGATGCAGGCGCACGAGCTCGAGCAGGCTGCCGTCGCAGCCGGGCGCTGCCGCACTCGTGGCAAGGCACTCGTCGAGCATGCGCGCGAGTTCGTCCGCGCTCGCCCCCACGATGCGCGCAGGCCGTCGTCCGTGGTCTAGCAAACGACGGATCAGGCGCAGCTTGTCGACCTGCTCGGGCGCGTACAGACGCTCGCCGTTGGCGTCACGCGCCGGCGTCGGAAAGCCGTAGCGTCGCTCCCACACCCGCAAGGTATCCTTCGCAATGCCGGTGTCGCGCTCGACGGCAGCGATGTTATGGACGGGTTCGAAACGGGCGATGTCGTTCATGGGCGGGCCGGACGTCCAGACTGGAACCTCGGGACGGGTTGCATCAGTGATGCGAATGTTAGGCAGCGCCCTCAACTTTGTCCAGGACAAACTTGGATTTCGTCCGCCCAACTCCCCTTCTCCCACCCCCCGTAGGAGCGACGCCAGTCGCGAGGGGTTGAAGGCGACAGGGCTCGTCGCAAGCCCCGCAAAGCTCGCGGCTGGCGCCGCGCCTACGGCGGACTGACGTGCGCAGCGCTTCTCCTGTAGGAGCGACGCCAGTCGCGAGGGGTTGAAAGCGACAGGGCTCGTCGCAAGCCCCGCAAAGCTCACGGCTGGCGCCGCGCCTACGGCGGACCGATGTGCGCGGCGCTTCTCCTGCAGGAGCGACGCCAGTCGCGAGGGGTTGAAGGCGACAGGGCTCGTCGCAAGCCCCGCAAAGCTCGCGGCTGGCGCCGCGCCTACGGCGGACTGACGTGCGCGGCGCTTCTCCTGTAGGAGCGACGCCAGTCGCGAGGGGTTGAAGGCGACAGGGCTCGTCGCAAGCCCCGCAAAGCTCGCGGCTGGCGCCGCTCCTACGGCGGACCGATGTACGCGGCGCCTCTCCTGTAGGAGCGACGCCAGTCGCGAGGGGTTGAAGGCAATCGCGCCCAACCGTCTGCCCGGTCAGCGGCGCGGAGGCTAAAATGGCAGGATGCTCGAAGACCTCCCCTCCCAGCCGGCACGGACGCAGGCCCCAGCGCTGACGGCACCCGCCCCCGGTCACGATGACCCGTCACCCGCGCACCGCATCCTCGAGCACGTCTTCGGCTACCCCGCTTTCCGCGGCGAGCAGCAGGCCATCGTCGAGCATGTCGCCGCAGGCGGCGATGCGCTGGTGCTGATGCCCACCGGTGGCGGCAAGTCGCTGTGCTACCAGATCCCGGCACTGCTGCGCACCGGCACGGCAATCGTGGTGTCGCCGCTGATCGCGCTCATGCAGGACCAGGTCAGCGCGCTGGTCGAAGCCGGCGTCAACGCCGCCTTCCTCAATTCCAGCCTGGATATGGAGCGCGCCCGCGCAGTCGAGCGCGCGCTGTGGGACGGCACGCTCGAGCTGCTCTATGTCGCCCCCGAGCGGCTGATGACGCCGCGCTTCCTCGACCAGCTCGACCACCTGCGCGACACCGGCCGGCTGGCGCTGTTCGCCATCGACGAAGCGCACTGCGTGTCGCAGTGGGGCCACGACTTCCGCCCCGAGTACCTGCAGCTCTCGATCCTGCCCGAGCGCTACCCGTCCATCCCGCGTATCGCGCTCACCGCCACCGCCGACCGCCAGACCCGCGAGGAGATCGCCGAGCGCCTCAACCTGCGGCATGCGCGCCGCTTCGTCTCCAGCTTCGACCGCCCCAACATCCGCTACACCATCGTCGACAAGGACGACGCACGCCGCCAGCTGCTCGCCTTCATCCGCGAGGAATGCCCGTCTGAAGCCGGCATCGTGTACTGCCTGTCGCGCCGCAAGGTCGAGGAAACAGCCGCCTGGCTGCAGGAACAGGGGCTCAACGCCTTGCCCTACCACGCCGGCATGACCCAGGAGACGCGTGCCGAACACCAGACCCGCTTCCTGCGCGAGGACGGCCTGATCATGGTGGCAACGATCGCCTTCGGCATGGGCATCGACAAGCCCGACGTGCGCTTCGTGGCGCATCTGGATCTGCCGCGCTCGATCGAGGGCTACTACCAGGAAACCGGCCGCGCGGGGCGCGATGGCCTGCCCGCGCAGGCGTGGATGGCGTGGGGAGCACAGGACGTGGTGCAGCAACGGCGCATGATCGACGAGTCGGAGGCAAGCGAGGAATTCAAGCGCCTGGCGCGCAACCGCCTCGACGTGCTGGTCGGCCTGGTCGAGGCCACCACCTGCCGCCGCCAGCACCTGCTCGCCTACTTCGGCGAGGAGTCGGGTCCCTGCGGCAACTGCGACAACTGCCTCAATCCACCGCAGACCTGGGACGCCACCGAGGCTGCGCGCAAGGCGCTGTCCTGCGTATACCGAACCGGCCAGCGTTACGGCGCTGGCCACCTTATCGACGTGCTGCGCGGCGAACTCACCGACAAGGTGATCGAACGCGGCCACCAGGACATCACCACCTTCGGCATCGGCAGCGAGCTCGACGAGAAGCGCTGGCGCACACTCTTCCGCCAGCTGGTGGCGCGCGAGTTCGTCGCCGTCGACCACGAGCGCTACAACGCCCTGCGCCTCACCGACGCCGCCCGCCCGCTGCTGCGCGGCGAGGCCGAGTTCCACCTGCGCCTCGAGCGCGAACGCAGCCGCAGCCGTGCCAAGCGGCGCAGTGCCGCCCACCTCGAGATTCCCGACGGCATCCCCACCACCCTCTTCGATCGCCTGCGCGCCTGGCGCTTCGCCACCGCGAAGGAGCGCAACGTGCCCGCCTACGTGGTGTTCCAGGACGCCACCCTGCGCGAGATCGCCATCACCCGCCCACGCACCCTGACCGAACTCGGTCGCATCAGCGGCGTCGGCGATCGCAAGCTGGAGCACTACGGCGCGGCGATCCTCGAGCTCGTCACCGAGGCGGGCTGAGGCGGATCACGCCCCCGATCGGCCGGACCAAGCGGTCGGACCGGCGATTACAGGTAGTGGTCGGCCAGCAGCACCAGGAACAGCAACATCAGGTGGGTGATCGAGAAGCGGAAGGTTCGGATCGCGGTGTCGGCGCGCGGCGCGAACTTGAGCCGCCAGGCGTGGCGCAGGAACTGCAGGTTCAGCACCAGGCTGCCCACCAGATAGAACAACCCGCTCATGCCGACCAGGTAAGGCAACAGGCACACCGCCAGCAGCAGTACGGTATAGAGCAGCACCAGCGTGCGGGTGAAGGCGATGCCATGGGTCACGGGCAACATCGGCAGGCCGGCGCGACGGTAATCCTCCACGCGGTGGATGGCCAGCGCCCAGAAGTGCGGCGGCGTCCAGGTGAAGATGATCATCATCAGCAGCAGGGCTTCGGCGCCCACACTGCCGGTCATCGCCGTCCACCCCAGCACCGGGGGCAGCGCCCCTGCCACACCGCCGATCACGATGTTCTGCGGCGTCGCGCGCTTGAGAAACACGGTGTAGACCACCGCATAGCCGAACAGGCCGGCGAGCGTCAGCCACGCGGTCAGCGCATTGACCGCCGCCAGCAGCAGGGCAAAGCCCGCACCGGCAAGCGCAAATGCAAAGCTCACCGCCTGCACGTTGCTCAAACGCCCGGCCGGTAGAGGACGCATGCGCGTGCGCGCCATGCGGGCATCGATCTTCTGGTCGAGCACGTGGTTGAAGGCCGCCGCCGCACCCGACACCATGGCGATGCCCAAGCTCGCCAGCGCCATCAAGGCAAGATCGGGCAGCCCGGCGCTGGCGAGCATCATGCCCACCCAGGCCGTGAGCACCAGCAGCGCCACCACCCGCGGCTTGGTGAGCTGCCAGAACGCACGTCCGAGCGTGAGCGCCTCGCCCACGCTGGCTGCCACCGTCGGAATCCGCTTGTAGCCGTCCATGTCCGTATCCCCTGGCTCTGACACCCTGTATCTGACACCGATAGGCCGCCCCGTGCGCAACACCCGGCTCGGTGGCTAGCGCAGCTTCATCGGGCCTTGAACCGCCACCCCATAGGCCGCCCCCGGTCTTGCACGCCCTCGCGCATGCAAGGCCTGGCCCGACTGCACATGCAACTGGCGGACCAGCAGCACGAGCGCGGCAAGCAGGCATGCCGCTGTCACATTGTGGGCAACCGCATTGAAGAGCGGCACCTGCCCGACCACGTTGATCAAGCCAAGCGTCACCTGCAACACCAGCAATACCCCCACTGACGCGGCAAGCCCGCGAAGGCGCGCACTCATGGCTCGGCGCATGCACAACAGCACCAGGCCGGCCAGCACGGCAGTGACGACCAGAGCCCCCATGCGATGCAACACATGAATGCTCATTCGCGCCTCGTAGGGCAGCACGCCATACTCATAGGTCTCGTGTCCCAGCGGCAGGCTGAAAGCTGCGCGCAACGAAAACTGCGCATGCCAGCCGCCTTCGCAGAAGGGCAGCTGGTAGCACACAGCCGCGGCATAGTTGGCCGAGGTCCAACCGCCAAGCGCAATCTGCGCCAGCAGCACGGCAAGGCCCAGCCAGGCGAGCGGCAGCAGACGGGTCAGCCGGGGCTCGACAGGGTCGGCAGGGTCGCGGCCAAGCTCGACGCGCAGCAGCACCAGCATCGACAGCAGCGCGAAGCCGCCGAACAGGTGCGCCACCACCACCACTGGCATCAGGTTCATGGTGACCGTCCACATGCCGAGCGCGGCCTGGAACATCACCAGCGCCAGCAGCGCCGCACTCAGGCCTCGGGCGCGACGCAGGCGCTGGGCGAGGATGAAGACCGCCAGCACGCACAGGCCGAGCAGGCCCGCGATGTAGCGGTGCATCATCTCATTGCGGGCCTTGAAGGGGTCTATCTGGGCGTCTGGAAAACGTGCCTGCGCGGCCTCGATGTGAACGTCCTTCACCGGAGGGGTGAGGCGGCCGTAGCAGCCCGGCCAGTCCGGACAGCCAAGGCCGGCATCGGTGAGCCGGGTGTAGGCGCCGAGCGCGATCACCATCAGGGTCAGCGCGAGAGTGAGATTGACCAGCCAGGTGAAGCGCCTCATACCCCGCTCCTGTCGTAGTTGAGCAGACGCAGCAGGTCGCTACGGATGTCGGCGGCGACCTGGACCGCGTGCGCCGGGTCACCGTCCACTGCATAGCGCAGCAAGGCCAGGCCCGCTCGATTGACGATCACGATGTGACGCATGAGCGCGGCATCGGCGAGCGCTGCTGCCTCCCAGCGTACGCTCGGGAAGCGCTCGAGCACGGCCGGACTGGCGGCGGCGACAACAACCGGACGCACCTGTTCCTGCTTGCGGCCGAGCCCCGCATGCAGTTGCTGCAGGATGTGCAGGGCCGCTTCGACGGCGGCCTCGCAGGCGGCGTCGCAGTCGCTTGGCTGCACGTAGGCCAGGCGCCAGTGGGCGTCGCCCCCCGCCGATGCCGGCAGCACCTGCACCTCGTGGTCCAGCCATTGGCCGCGATTGCTGGCGTGGCCGGCAAACCAGCCCTGCGTCAGCGCCAGCCAGGCTGCGGCGAGCGGCAACAGCGCACAGAGCAGGAACAGGGCCAGGAATTTACGGCTGCTCATGCGGGCGCTCCTTGCACTGCCCCGCCGCCAGAGCGACAACGATCACCGCCAATGCCAGCAGCGCCCACTGCAGGGCATAGGCGCGATGGCGCTCGGCGGGCAGCACCACCGGCCGGTAGTGGATATGAAAGGGCGAGCCCTGCTGCTGATGCACCAGACCTCTCACGAGCGCTACCGGCACCAAGGGAGAGAGCGCGTCCACATCGACCTGCTGTATGCGCATCGGCCAGCTGCCGCGGTCCTCGAGGTTGGTGCCGAGCAGCAGTCCCCCCACGTCGGTGCGGAAGATGCCCTGCACGCGCAGTTGCGTGGGGATGGCCGGCAATGGCAGGACATCGCGTGCGGCCGGCGCCTCTATCCAGCCGAGGTTGAGCAGCACCGCCAGCCCCGCAGCGCGCGGGTCGCTGAGATCGGCGACCGCAATCAGCACGTCGTAGCCGGCGCGCCCGTCGACGATGCGGTTGTCGATCAGCCACACGGCGGGCACCAGCCAGCGCGCCTCGAAGTCTACCTGCAGGCCGTCGACCGCGCCCTCGCCCGCCCCAACGCCGGCCTGCACCAGATGCGCCAGCCGCGTCAGGCCGACCGCGCCCTGCGCCTGCCACGCCGCGATGCGCGCCAGCGTCTGCGTCTTCTCGGTAGCGCGCTGGAGCTGCCACATGGACAGGCTCGCCAGCAGCGCACTTGCCGCCAGGCTGACCAGGGCCCACTGCCAGCGAATGGTCCAGCGGCGCCCGAAGGCTGTTATCTTCATCGCCATCCCGCCTGCGGAGCCTCGCCATGTTCATCAAGATCCTGCTCGTCATCCTGCTCGCCGTGGTGATCGTCAGCCTGTTCCAGGCGCTCTACGTGATGCTGAAGAACGATGGCTCGCACACCCGCATGTCGCGCTATCTCGCCCGTCGCGTGTACTTCTCGGTGGCGGTGATGGCACTGCTGGTGGTGTTGCTCGCCACCGGGGTGCTGACCACCAATCCACGCCCCTACTGAACGCCGCCCCGTCATCCGGCGCCCGTTCAGAGCACGTACACGAAGATGAACAGGTTCAGCCACACCACATCCACGAAGTGCCAGTACCAGGCCGCAGCCTGAAACCCGAAGTGCTTGTCGGCGGTGAAGTGGTCCTTGATCACGATGCGCAGCCAGATCACCAGCAGCAGGATGGCGCCGATGGTGACGTGCAGGCCGTGAAAGCCGGTGAGCAGAAAGAAGGTGTTGCCGTAGATGCCCGAGTCCAGGCGCAGGCCAAGGTCGCGATAGGCGTGCACGTACTCGTAGACCTGGAAGCCGAGGAACACCGCACCGAGCACGATGGTGAGCCCGAGAAAGATCTTCAGGCGCGCTCGGTTGCCGAGCTCGATGGCGGTGTGCGCGACCTGTAGCGTCACCGAGGAAGCGAGCAGTATCAGCGTGTTGATGAGCGGGATGCCCGACCAGGGCATAGGCTGCGTCTCGGTGCCACCCGGCGTCTTCAGCACCGGCCAAACCGCGTCGAACTGCGGCCACAGCAGTTCGCCGGTCATCGCATTGTTGCCTGCCCCGCCCAGCCAGGGGACCGCGATCACGCGTGCGTAGAAGAGCGCGCCGAAGAAGGCGAGGAAGAACATCACCTCGGAAAAGATGAACCACGCCATGCACTGGCGGAAGGAACGGTCGAGCTGGTCGCTGTACAGGCCGCTGGTCGATTCGCGGATGACGGTGCCGAACCAGCCGAACAGCATGACCACCAGCAGCGCGATGCCAGCCCAGAAGATGTAGACACCATTGCCACCCTCGGGCTTGCCCGCCTGCGTCACCCACGATGCGGCCCCGTAGCCCACCAGCAACAGCGCGACCGCGCCGAAGATCGGCCAGCCGCTGTCGTGCGGCACGTAATACCTCTGATGCGTGGTACTCATGCTCATGCCTCCATTTGTGCGTGGGCCGCGGTGCGTGCGAGCCCGCCCGGATACGGACGCTCAGCGGCTGGCGGTGTGGGCGCTCTTGTACAGGCGATAAGACAAAGTCATGTTCCGAAAACGCTCGGGCAGTGCAGGATCGATGTAGAACTGCACCGGCATGGATCGCGTCTCGCCCGCGGCCAGTGCCTGCTCCTCGAAGCAGAAGCATTCGATCTTCTTGAAGTAGCGCGCAGCCTCGCCGGGTGATACCGAGGGCACGGCGGTCGCGACCAGGGCTTCGCCGCTGCGATTCGCGACCTCGAACTCGACGATCTGCAGGTCACCCGGGTGGATCCTTACGCGCTCGGTCAGCGGCACGAAGGTCCACGGCATGCCGGCATCGCTGCGCGCAAGGAACTCGACGCTGACCTCGCGCGACAGATCTACACCGGCGGGCTGCGCCGCGGCCACGCCCTCGGTCTTGCCATTGATGCCGGTGATGCGACAGAACACGTCGTACAGCGGCACCATCGCAAAGCCGAAGCCGAACATCGCGACGCACACCAGCAGCAGACGCCGTACCAGGCTTGCGTTGCTCGTCATGATCCTTGCTCCTTGCTACTGGTGCCACACGCTCACTTGACGACCGGCGGCGTGTCGAAGGTGTGGTATGGCGCCGGCGAGGGGATCTCCCACTCCAGCCCCTGGGCACCCTCCCAAACCCGGTCGCTGGCCTTGTCGCCGACACCGCGCATGCAGCGCACCACGCCCCATACGAAGAGCAGCTGCGACAGGCCGAACAGCAGGCCACCGATGCTCATCAGGGCGTTGAGGTCGGCAAACTGCAGGGCGTAGTCGGGAATCCGGCGTGGCATGCCGGCCAGGCCGACGAAGTGCATCGGGAAGAACAAGATGTTGACCGACACCAGCGAGCACCAGAAGTGGGTCTGTGCCAGGCGCTCGCTGTACATCACGCCGGTCCATTTCGGCAGCCAGTAATAGACGCCGGCGATGATTCCGAACACCGCGCCGGTCACCAGCACGTAGTGGAAGTGGGCGACGACGAAATAGGTGTCCTGGTACTGGAAGTCAGCCGGCGTGATGGCCAGCATCAGGCCGGACAGGCCGCCGATGGTGAACAGCACGATGAAGGCGAGCGCAAACATCATCGGCACTTCGAAGGTCATCGAGCCGCGCCACATGGTCGCCACCCAGTTGAACACCTTCACCCCGGTGGGCACGGCGATCAGCATGGTGGCATACATGAAGAACAGCTCGGCCGCCACCGGCATGCCCACCGTGAACATGTGGTGGCCCCACACCAGGAAGGACAGGATGGCGATGCTGGCGGTCGCCACCACCATCGACTCGTAGCCGAACAGCGGCTTGCGTGCGAAGGTGGGGATGATTGCCGAGATGATGCCGAAAGCCGGCAGGATCATGATGTACACCTCGGGGTGGCCGAAGAACCAGAAGATGTGCTGGAACATCACCGGATCGCCGCCGCCTGCCGCATCGAAGAAGCTGGTGCCGAAATACTTGTCGGTCAGCACCATCGTCACCACGCCGGCCAGCACCGGCATCACCGCGATGAGCAGGAAGGCGGTGATGAGCCAGGTCCACACGAATAGCGGCAGTTTCATCCAGGTCATGCCCGGTGCGCGCATGTTGAAGATGGTGACGATGATGTTGATCGCGCCCATGATCGAGGACACGCCCATCAGATGCACCGCCAGCACGAAGAAGGCGGTGGAGTCGCTGCTGTAGGTGGTCGACAGCGGCGCGTAGAAGGTCCATCCGGCCGCCGGGGCACCCCCCTCCATGAACAGCGTGGACAGCAGGATGGCGAAGGCGCAGGGCAGGATCCAGAAGCTCCAGTTGTTGACCCGCGGCAGCGCCATGTCGGGCGCGCCGATCATCAGCGGCACCATCCAGTTGGCCAGCCCGACGAAGGCCGGCATCACCGCACCGAACACCATCACCAGCCCATGCACGGTGGTCATCTGGTTGAAAAAGTGCGGATCGACGAACTGCAGCCCGGGCTGGAACAGCTCGGCGCGGATCACCATCGCCAGGCTGCCGCCGATGAACAGCATCGCCAGCGAGAACAGCAGGTAGAGCGTACCGATGTCCTTGTGGTTGGTGCTGTAGAGCCAGCGCGTGATGCCGCGCGGCTTGTGCTCGTGGTCCAGATGCTCGCCGGGGTGCAGGGCACCGGTCTGTTCTGTGCTCATCGCTCACTCCCCTCCCTGGATCGCGGCGGCCACGTCGGCCGGCTGCACCATGTCTCCGGTGTCGTTGCCCCAGGCGTTGCGCTCGTAGGTGATCACGGCCGCCAACTCGCTGGTGCTCAACTGGCGGGCGAAGGCCTGCATCGCCGTACCCGCCTTGCCAAATACGACAATGCGGATGTGACCGGGAATGTCGGCGGTAACCATGGCGCTGCCCTTGAGGCCCGGGAACACGCCAGGCAGGCCCTCGCCGGAAGCCTGATGGCAGACGGCGCAGGCCGTGCCGTAGACCTTCTCGCCGAGCGTCATCAACTCGTCCATGCTCATCGGCGTCGCTGCCGCATCGGCCATGCGCGCCGCCTCCTGCAGCGCGACCTGCTCGGCCGCCCAGGCTTCGAAGTCGGCCTCGCTCTTGACCTCGACCGCCACCGGCATGAATCCGTGGTCACGCCCGCACAGCTCAGCACACTTGCCGTAGTAGAGGCCGGGCTTGTCGACCCGCGTCCAGGTCTCGTTGATGAAGCCGGGGATCGCGTCCTTCTTGATCGCGAAATCGGGCACCCACCAGGAGTGGATCACGTCGTCGGCGGTGAGCAGGAAGCGCACCTTCTTGCCGGTGGGGATGACCAGCGGCTTGTCGACCTCGAGCAGGTAGAGCGCGTCCTTTTCCGCCTCGTTGGAGATCTGCGCCCGCGGGGTGGCGAGGACCGAGAAATACTCGATCGGGTAATCGAGATACTTGTAGTGCCACTTCCATTGCGAGCCGGTGACCAGCACGGTCAGATCGGACTCGGAAGCATCCTCCATCGCGATCAGGGCCTGCGTGGCCGGAATGGCCATGACGACGAGGATCACCACCGGAATCGCGGTCCACAGCAATTCGATCTTCATGCTGCCGTGGAACTGCGCAGGGACAGCGCCGGCCGACTTGCGATGGCGCACGATGGACCAGAACATCAGCCCGAACACGATGATGGCGATCACCACGCAAATGTAGAAGATCGTCATGTGCAGGCCATACACGCGCTGGCTGATCTCGGTCACGCCACGCGTCATGTTGTATCTGCTTTCCTGGGCAATTGCCGCCTGGCACAAGAACATGAACAAACCGCCAAGGCACAGCCGCGAATACCTTGCCGAATACAACGCGCTCAGGATGTGGTGTCTCACTGCACGACTCCTAATTATCGTTTGGGGGCTTGGCAACCCTGTAGGCGGAGGTCTGATGCAAAGGCCTTGGCGGACGCGTCGTGCACGCGGCCTGACGATTCACTATATGCAGGGAATCGGGAAACGCAAGAATCAGCGAGAACCTTAAGGAGAATTAGTCCAAGTTGAGAAAAAGCACAAAATCAATGGGCTACGGTCAATTGGGGATTACCTGCATGAGGCTGGTGCTCCGATGCTGCGACATCGCACCGCCCGGCTCGACTGATGGCATCAAAAATGGCGTGTGTCGGCTTTTTTTACACCCCGCACATGGCTGGATCATGGCGTTTGGCGATGAATGCGCGCGCACCCGCAAGAAGGGCGCGACCGTCAAGTTCCAGATCCGGCAGTCGGCGAATCATCCGTGACACACATCACAAATGAATGAGGGAACTGGGCGCTGTGTGAGCGCAAGAACACCCTGAAGAACGTCTCGCCGCGACGGAATCCTGCCTGGCACGGCTATTGCTTAGAGTCCTGCACTTAAAAACCGCTGCCTCGAAATCAGCAAAAAGCACAGCAGCCTTCTCCGCTGCTGGTCTGAACAGCCTCTGACGGAACGAAAGAAATGCTCAAGAAACTCGCGATTGCCCTTACCGCATCCATTGCCCTCGCCAGCAGCGCCAATGCTGCAGTGATCAACACCTTCAGCAATCTCGCAGCCTTCAGCGCAGCGGCAGGCACGACCGCGCTGGAAGACTTCAACGATAGCGCACTCGGGCGCTTCAGCTATGGCGTCGCCTACGACTTCGACGGTTTCACGCTGACTGCGGCAGCGAACCCGCGCGGCACGGGCCCCGGCGTCGGGATCGGGAACACGGCACGAAGCACGATCGACAACACGGCAAGACTGATCTGGGGCTCTCAGACCTTCGGCGCCAATGGCAGCGGCTGGGGTCCCCAGATCGAATTCATCTTCGACGCCCCGACCTACGCCTTCGGCTTCGACTGGCGCGACACGGACTCGACGGACTCCTACAAGCTGACCGTACTCGGCGTCGATTTCGGTGGCGCTACCACCGGTGGGCTCTTCCCGCGCAATGGCACGAGCACCTCCGGCTTCTTCGGCCTCGTAAGCGACACCGCATTCAGCTCGGTGCTGTTGCAGCAGGTTGCTCGAGGCGGCGTCCTCGACGATATGTCCATCGACAACGTGCGCTTCACCCCAGCGCCTGCCAGCGCGGTGCCCGAACCCACGGTACTCGCCCTGCTCAGCCTGGGCCTGCTCGGTCTTGGCGCGGTCCGCCGCAAGCAGCGCACCGCCTGAAGCTGAGTGCAAGCCACGAAAACGGCGACCCGCGGGTCGCCGTTTTCGTGCCAGCGCAGGCCCGGCTCAGCGCTTGAAGCGCTCCTCGGCAATTGCGTCAGCCACCTCGCCGGTCGGACGCTCCTCCTTGCGCGCGCGCTCGAAGACTTCCATGAGGTTGTCATGAATGCCCTCAATGTGCTTGAGCAATGCGGCGCGATCGAAGCCGATGCGCTCGTGATAGACGTCGATGATGCCGCCGGCATTGATGACGTAGTCTGGCGCGTACAGGATGCCACGCTTCATCAGTTCGACGCCGTGGCGCGGCTCGGCGAGCTGGTTGTTCGAGGCGCCCGCGACGACCTTCGCCTTCAACTGCGGAATGGTGCTGTCGTTGAGGATGGCGCCCAGCGCGCACGGTGCGAACACGTCGACGTCGAGGCCGAAGATCTCATCCGGCGCAACCACGGTCGCGCCCAGTTCCTTGCCCGCCTGCAGCAGCGGCTCGCGGTGGATGTCGGTGACCCACAGCTGGGCACCAGCCGCCTTGAGCTGGCGAGCGAGGTCGAAACCGACATTGCCGACACCCTGCACGGCGACGCGCAGGCCCTCGAGCGAATCGCGCCCGAGCTTCTCCTTCACCGCCGCCTTGATGCCGATGAAGGTCCCGTAGGCGGTGGCGGGCGAAGGATCCCCGCTGCGCGTGCCTTCGTCGGAGGGCTTGTCGTGAATGCCGGCCACATGCTGGGTAAATTGCGTCATGTACTTCATGTCGGCGACGCTGGTGCCGGAGTCCTCGGCGGCGATGTAGCGCCCGTTCAGCTGTTCGAGCGCGCGGGCGAAGGCGGCAAGCAGTTCGGGCGTCTTCTGCGTGCGCGGGTTGCCGATGATCACAGACTTGCCGCCACCGAGCTTCAGGTTGGCCATCGCCGACTTGTAGGTCATGCCGCGCGACAAGCGCAGCACGTCGCGGATCGCCTCCTCCTCGGAGGCGTAGGGCCACATGCGGCAACCTCCGAGCGCAGGGCCGAGGTTGGAATTGTGAACGGCGATGATCGCCTTCAGTCCGCTCTTGTCGTCGCTGACGAACACCACCTGCTCGTGGTCGGCGAAGTCGCTCAGGGAAAATACGGCCATGTTGTGTCTCCTTCCTTTTGGGAACGTGGGGATGAGCCGTCCCGCCGGCACCGCTCGTGGCGGGCCGGTGAGGCGGCGGGGGTAAGAAACGGGAGCGGGCTCAGCCCGGGATGATTGCGATCGTCTTGCGCACCTTGGTCGCCACCGGCGCGCTCACCGGGCGGCGGTGGCGGAAGTCCTCGAGCAGCGCTGCCTGGCGCTTGCGGGCGCTGGCGACATAGCGCTCGCGGACATGACCAAAGCCGCGGATCTGGTCTGGAATGGCCGCCAGCTCGATGGCAGCCTCGACGTTGGCCTGGTCGAGATTGACCAGGATCTCCTCGACGATGCGCTCGTAGTCGGCGATCAGCTCGCGATCAAGCTTGCGGTCGTGGCTGCGCGCAAAGGGATCGAGCATCGAGCCGCGCAGATGGCGGAACTTTGCCAGCACACGCATCGCCTTGAGCATCCACGGGCCGTAGGCCTTTTTCTTGAGCTCGCCGGTCTGGGCATCCTTGTCTGCCATGGTCGGCGGAGCAAGGTGGAAGACGAGCTTGTAGTTGCCCTCGAACTGCTCGTCGACACGCTTGAGGAAGTCGCTGTCGGTGTAGAGGCGCGCCACCTCGTACTCGTCCTTGTAGGCAAGCAGCTTGTGATAGCCGCGTGCCACCGCCTCGGTGAGCAGGCTGATGCCGGGAGCAACCCTCGCCTCGGCCGCACGCACGCGCTCGACCAGCCTGGTGTAGCGCGTGGCGTAGGCCGCATCCTGGTAGTCGTTCAGATGCGCCTTGCGGCGGGCGATGACCTCATCGACGCTGGTCGACAGGCGGTGGTGCTCCGGCGTCCCAAGCTGCGGCTTGGCGGCCTCGACCACTGCCTTGAGATCCACCGCGGCACGGCGCCCCCACAGGAAGGCAGCCTTGTTGGCGTCGACCGCGGCGCCGTTGATCTCGATCGCGCGCTCGATCGCCTGCCGCGACAGCGGCACCAGGCCGCGCTGCCAGGCAAAGCCAAGCATGAACAGGTTGGTCGCGATCGAGTCGCCCAGCAGGTCGGTCGCGAGCTTGGTGGCGTCGAGGAACTCGGCCTTGTCCGCACCCACCGCATCGACGATCTGCGCTTCCATGGGCTGCGCAGGGAACTGCGGATCCGGGTTGGCACCGACGTCGCCACTGCGCGCCTGGGCGGCAAAACCACGCACGAACTCGCTGGTGTTGGTCTGGTCGCGGTTGATGACGACGCGCGTGAGCCCCTTCTGCATCTTGGCCAGCGACTCATCGCTGGCCGCCACCACCAGGTCGCAGCCAATCACTGCGTTGGCCTCGCCGGCGGCGACGCGCGCGGCGTGGAGTTGGTCCTGGCGGTCGGCGATGCGCACATGCGACCACACCGCGCCGCCCTTCTGCGCCAGGCCCGCCATGTCGAGAACGGAGATGCCCTTGCCCTCCAGGTGGGCGGCCATGCCGAGCAGGGCGCCGATGGTGACCACGCCGGTGCCGCCCACGCCGGTGATGAGGATGCCCCAGGGCGCGGCGGTGTCGGGCAACTGCGGCTCGGGCAGCTCGGCCGCCAGTCGACCGGGCGCGCTCGCGCCACTCGCCTTGCCACGCCTGAGCGCGCCGCCCTCGACGGTGACGAAGCTGGGGCAGAAGCCCTTCACGCAGGAATAGTCCTTGTTGCACGACGACTGGTCGATGAAGCGCTTGCGGCCGAACTCGGTCTCCACCGCACCCACCGACATGCAGTTCGACTTGTCGCTGCAATCGCCACAGCCCTCGCACACGAGGTCGTTGATGACCACCCGCTTGGCCGGGTCGGGGAACTTGCCGCGCTTGCGGCGACGGCGCTTTTCGGCTGCGCAGGTCTGGTCATAGATGATCGCTGTCACGGCCGGCACCGTACGCAGCTCACGCTGCACGGCGTCGAGCTCGTCGCGGTGCCGCACGCCGACGCCGTGCGGCAGGTCGGCCGGACCATAGGCACGCGGCGTGCCGTCATTGACCACCACCACCGTGCCCACACCTTCGGCCAGCAGCTGGCGGGCGATGATCGGCACCGACAGCGTGCCGTCGTGTGGCTGGCCGCCGGTCATCGCGACCGCATCGTTGTAGAGGATCTTGTAGGTGATGTTCACCTTGGCCGCTACCGCCGCACGGATGGCGAGGATGCCCGAGTGCATGTAAGTACCATCACCCAGGTTGGCGAACACGTGCGGCGTGGCGGTGAAAGGCGCCTGGCCGATCCAGGGCACGCCCTCGCCGCCCATCTGGCAGAAGGTCTGGGTGTGCTCGGGCGACAGCCAGGTCGCCATGTAGTGGCAGCCGATACCGGCGATGGCGCGCGAACCTTCCGGCACCTTGGTCGAGCTGTTGTGCGGACAGCCCGAGCAGTAGTGCGGCACGCGCTGGATGGACAGCCGCGGCTTGGCAAGCGCCGCCTCCTTGGCCTCGATGAAGGCGAGCCGCGCCTTGATGCGGTCGGAGGTGTAGAAGCGCGCGATGCGGCCGGCGATGGCACGGGCGATCATCGCCGGGGTGAGCTCGCCGGCAGCGGGCAACAGCCATTCGCTGTGCGGCAGCGCCCACTCGCCCTTGTCGTCGAACTTGCCGATCACGCGCGGGCGCACCTCGTCCTTCCAGTTGTAGAGTTCCTCCTTGAGTTGGTACTCGAGGAACTGGCGCTTTTCCTCGATCACCAGGATCTCATCCAGCCCTTCGGCGAACTTGCGCACGCCTTCGGCCTCCAGCGGCCACACCATGCCGACCTTGTACAGGCGCAGGCCGATGGCGGCCGCCTTCGCCTCGTCGATGCCGAGGTCGTCCAGCGCCTGGCGCACATCGAGGTAGCTCTTGCCGCTGGTGATGATGCCGAGCTTCGCGTTCGGGCTGTCGATGATGGTGCGGTTGAGCTGGTTGAGCCTGCAGTAGGCGAGTGCAGCATAGAGCTTGTGATGCAGCAGGCGCTTCTCCTGCACCAGCGGCGGGTCGGGCCAGCGCAGGTTGAGCCCGTCCTCGGGCAGCGGAAAGTCCGCGGCAGTCGGGATCAGCGTCTGCACCTGGAACGGATCGACATTGACCGACGAGGACGTTTCCACCGTGTCGGTCAACGCCTTGAACGCCACCCAGCAGCCCGAATAGCGCGACAGCGCAAAGCCGTGCAGGCCGTACTCCAGGTACTCCTGGATACCGGCCGGCGCCAGCACCGGCATCATCAGGCCCTTGAACACATGCTCGGTCTGGTGCGGCAGCGTGGAAGACTTGGCGGCATGGTCGTCACCGGCGATCACCAGCACGCCGCCGTGCTTCGAGGTGCCGGCAGCATTGGCGTGACGGAAGACATCGCCCGTGCGGTCGACGCCAGGGCCCTTGCCGTACCAGATCGAGAATACGCCGTCGAACTTGGCGTTCGGATCCAGGTTGACCTGCTGCGTGCCCCACACCGAGGTCGCCGCGAGATCCTCGTTGAGGCCGGCCTGGAAGCGGATCTGCATCGGCTCGAGATACTTCTTCGCCTTCCAGAACTCCTGGTCGACGTTGCCGAGCGGTGAGCCGCGGTAGCCGGTGACGAAGCCGGCGGTATTGAGGCCGGCGGCTTCGTCGCGCATCTTCTGCATCATCGGCAGGCGCACCAGAGCCTGGATGCCGGTCATCCAGGCGCGGCCGGTCTTGAGGGTGTATTTGTCGTCGAGGCTGACGGGGGGCATGGTGTTCGACATGGTGGTGTGAACTGCCGCCTGGCGGTGAGCGGCGCGCGGTTGGCGCGGGCTTCCGGCGGGCCGGCGTTGTCTCCTCTGCATTAGGGGTTGTGGGCGCGTCACTCTGGCCACCGCAGGACGAATCGCTCCCCGTCCGACAGCGGCTTACGAACCGAATGCTAGAACGAAGTCGAGAAAAGAAATTCCGCATTCGGCCCGGATTCGGTCGATATAAGAAATATTTTTCCACTCATCAGCACTTACGATCCGCGTCATCCTGACCGCACACCACGGCCACGGATACGACATGGCACGGTGCCGGGTCGAGCCGCCTGCGTGCCAGCACTGGCCGCAGCCCGCCAACAAGCCTAGAATCCGCGGCTTTGCCCGGGCCAGAGGCCCACCGCGCCACAAGCGCAGAAAACTCGAGGAGACCAAAATGAACCATCACGCCGCCAGCGGCGGGCAGCCCATCCGGCAGCCGCGCCCCTGCATCGCCGCACGCCCCGCCGCACCCGATCACGCTTTGCAGGGGGCGTACTGACATGCAGAAGACGCACACCCACGGCCAGTGGACCTCGCGCATGGGCTTCGTGCTCGCGGCCACCGGTTCGGCAGTCGGCCTCGGCAACATCTGGAAGTTCCCCTACATGATCGGCCAGAGCGGCGGCGCAGCCTTCGTGCTGGTCTACCTGCTCTGCATCGCACTGATCGGCCTGCCGATCCTGGTCGCCGAATGGATGATCGGCCGCCGCGGCCAGAAGAATCCGATCAGCACAATGGGTGAGCTGGCGAAGAAGAACGGCCGCAGCGGCGCCTGGGCGCTGATCGGCTTCACCGGCGTGCTCGGTGCCTTCCTCATCCTGTCCTTCTACAGCGTCATCGGCGGCTGGGCGCTCTCCTATACCGGCGATGCGATCACCGGCGGCTTCACCGGCATGGACAAGGATGCCGTGGGCAATGCCTTCACCGGCTTCCTGGCCAATGCCGGCAGCCTGCTGACCTGGCACACCGTGTTCATGGCGCTGACCGTGGGGGTGGTGGCCATGGGCGTCGCAGGCGGCCTCGAGCGTGCCTCCAAGCTGCTGATGCCCTCGCTGGGCGTGCTGCTCTTCATCCTCGTCGGCTACGGCATGACCACCGGCGGCTTCGGCCAGGCCATGGCCTACCTGTTCAACCCGGACTGGAGCAAGCTCACCGGCGACGTCGTGCTGGCTGCGCTCGGCCACGCCTTCTTCACCCTGTCGCTGGGCATGGGCATCATGATGGCGTACGGCTCCTACCTCGGCGAGGACGTCGACCTGCTGCGTACCGCGCGCACCGTGGTGATCATGGACACGGTGATCGCGATCGCCGCCGGCCTGGCCATCTTCCCGATCGTCTTTGCCAACGGTCTCGACCCTGCTGCCGGCCCCGGCCTGATCTTCGTCACCCTGCCGATCGCCTTCGGCAACATCACCGGGGGCGTCATTCTCGGCACCCTTTTCTTCGTGCTGCTGACCTTCGCCGCGCTGACCTCGGCGATCTCGCTGCTGGAGCCGGTGGTGGAACTGGTCGAGGAGCGCACGCCGCTGTCGCGTGCAGGCGCGACCTTCGTCGCCGGTATCGCCACCTGGGCGCTGGGCATCGCCGCGCTGCTGTCCTTCAACCACTGGAGCGACGTGACGATCATCGGCCTCAACATCTTCGACCTGCTCGATCAGCTCACCAGCAAGTTCATGCTGCCGCTGACCGGACTGGGCGCCATCCTGTTCGCGGCCTGGTGCCTGGACCGCGACAGCGTGCGCAAGGAGTTGGGCCTCGGCGAGCTGGGTTTCAGTGTGTGGAACGTGGTGGCGCGCTTCGTGGCACCGGTGGGCGTGCTGATCGTCTTCGTCAGCAACCTCTGATCATCGCGTGCGCCGCACAGGCGCGATGAAGGCGAAAACGGCCCTGACCGCTTACAGCGGCAGGGCCGTTTCGTTCTTGATCTCGCGCAACGCCACCGCGGAGTGGGTGACGTCAATCTCCGGAATCTTGAGCAGGAAATCGTGCATGAAGGAGGACAGCGCCTCCAGATTGGGCAGGTAGAGCTTGAGCAGACAGTCGGTCTCGCCGAGCAGTTCGTAGCATTCGACCACCTGCTGGCAGCCCTTCACCACGCGCTCGAAG
The DNA here is from genome assembly GCF_000310125.2 of Thauera sp. 27. NCBI lineage: Bacteria > Pseudomonadati > Pseudomonadota > Betaproteobacteria > Rhodocyclales > Zoogloeaceae > Thauera > Thauera sp. 27. The sequence continues at coordinate 44,974 of NZ_AMXB01000022.1, read as the reverse complement.
CGCTCGAGCACGTCTGCGCTGTGCTGCTTGAGCTTGACCCGCACCCAGACACAGGTGCCCAGACCGACCTTGTGGCGGTCGACGAGCGCCACGTAGCCGCTGATCACCCCCGCCTCCTCCAACTCCTTCACCCGCCGCCAGCAGGGCGTCGGCGACATGCCGACGCGCTCTGCAAGCACCTGGGTGCTGAGCGTGGAGTCCCGCTGCAGCAGGCTCAGGATATGACGCTGGGCCGGATCGAGTTTCATCGCGCGCCCGGCTCAGATCACCTTGAGCAGTTCAACCTCGAACACCAGCGTCGCATTGGGCGGGATCACACCGCCGGCGCCGCGCGCACCATAGCCAAGCGCCGGCGGAATGGTGAGCTTGCGCTTGCCGCCTTCCTGCATGCCTTCGACGCCTTCGTCCCAGCCGCGGATGACATGGCCGGCGCCGAGCGGGAAATTGAACGGGTCGTTGCGATCCTTGGACGAGTCGAACTTGCGACCGTCGGTCAGCCAGCCGGTGTAATGCACCGACACCATCTTGCCCTTGACGGCGGTCTCGCCGGTACCGACCTCGAGTTCATCGATGACGAGGCCGCTGGCTGTGGTGGTCTGGGTCATGCGTTTCTCCTGTGTGCGTGCAAAGGCGGCATTCTACCTGCCACTTCCGCGCCGGCGCTCGGCGAGTTTGGCGCGGTACTTGGCAATCTTGGGCGCCACCACGTACTGGCAGTAGGGCTGATCGCTGTTGTTCATATAGTAGTCGTGATGCTCGGCCTCGGCCGGCCAGAATACCGGCGCCCGCTCCACCCGCGTCACGATCGCCTTCGGGTAGATGCGCTGCTCGCCGATGTCCTCGATCAGCGCGAGCGCATCGTGCAGTTGCGCATCGCTGGTGACGAAGATCACCGAGCGGTACTGCGGGCCGACATCATTGCCCTGACGGTCGACCGTGGTCGGATCATGGATCAGGAAGAAGATCTCGAGCAGTTCGCGATAGCTCACCCGCGCCGGATCGAAATCGACCTTCACCACCTCCGCATGGCCCGTGCCGCCGGTGCACACCTGACGATAGCCCGGGTTATCGACGTGCCCGCCGCAGTATCCCGGCACCACCGACTCGACCCCATCGACGAGGTCGAACACGGCCTCCAGGCACCAGAAACAGCCTCCTCCGAGGATGGCGCTCTCGAGCACGGGGCCCTTCGCTTCTTCAGTCATTCATCCACTCCCTACAAGGAAATGCAGCACTTGCTGCAGACCACGGACAGCCTCATTCATTCCCCATGCGACCGGCTCGGCATCACTGCAGCTCAGCGGAAGGAGAAGCCGTAATGCAGATCGACCGAGGTGTCGGTTCCGCCACGCGCCACGAGCGACAGCCGGCGCGAGAGCTGGTAGCTCAGCTTGACCAGTGTGGCCGCCCCGCCCAGGCTCTGCTCGAAGGACAGGAACAGGTCGGGGCCAAGGCGCTTGCCCAGGCTGAGCACCTGGCCGGACACGGTGGGGCCGCTGGCAACCGTCGAGCCACTGCCGAGCACCCGGCTGCTTTGCGTGCGCGAGGTGCTGGTGAGCTCGCCCTGGCCAATGGAGAATGCGTCGAAGCCGAGGCTGCGCGAGAGCTCCTCGGTCATGCCGCCCCCCGGGCCGCCGAGCAACGCCGCGGCCGCCGGCAGCAACAGGCCCAGATCGGCCCCCGAAGCAGCGTCCGGGGCACGGCCAAGGACGATCCACGACAGCTTGGCGGGGTCGGGCACGTTGGGCTCGGACACCAGGCGCACCTGAGGGCGCTTGGCGCTGCCGGTGACGGCGACCCCAGCCTCCACCTCGAGCCCCTTGCGCAGTGCGACGATATTGAGCCCGGGCGCATCGAGCGGCCCCTGGAAGTTGACGACCCCGCGCTCGATCACCAGGTTCTGGCCATAGCCGCGGTAGCTGCCCCCTACGGTCGATACGGTACCGACGGCCGACAGCGCACGTCCGGGCTGCAGGCGGATACGCAGATCGCCAGCAAGGCGGGTCTCCAAACCCATCGCGGACAGGTATAGCGCATCGCCCAGTCCGACGCGGACATCGGCAGTGACGGCAAAGGCGCCGGCCTCGGCCACCTCGTCACGGCCGAGCACCACCACGTCATCCGACAGGCTGGGGGGCATTGCCTCGGCGAACTCGATGTAGCCGGCATCGGCACGGAACTCGGCGTCGAGCGCCAGCGACGACCAGGTGCTGCGCGCACTCCCCTGGCCCGACAACAGCATCCAGCGGTCGTCACGCTGGAGTAGCGGCAGCCGATCGGCGGCAAAACGGAAGCGGCCGGCGCCGTTGTCGAGCGCCACCTCGCCGCTGGCCTCGAAACGCCCCGGACTGGCCGTCAACGCGGCCACCGGGATGCGTCCATCGCGTGGCTGCACCCGGTTCGGGGATACGAACTCGAGGCGCAGAAGGCGCACGCGCTCTTGATCGAAGGCGAGATCGAGCTCGCCACCGGACAGCACCAGGCCCTGATCGACCAGCGTGAAGCCCAGCTCGCGTCCATTGATCGTGCCGCTCGCACGCGGCGCAGCCAGTGTCCCGGACACGGCGACCGCCCCCCCGATGCGTCCGGCGGTTTCCACATTCTCGCGCACGAGCCGGCCGAGCCAGGTGATCGACGGCATGTCCAGCCTGGCCGACGCACTGAGGGCCGCATCCGGTGGCAGGCTCCAGATGCCTTCGGCACTGCGCCGCGCACGCACGCTCGCTTCACCGGCGAGACTGCCGAATTCGCTGCCGCGCACGTCGAGCGCAAGTTCGAGACGGTCTCCGCGTGCCCGCAGGACGGCGTCGAGACGCTCCAGCCCCAGCCGGGTGCGCAACTCCCCTTCCAGGCGCACATCGCCCGCCTCGCGAAACACCCGCGCTTCGCCGTCGAGCGTGCGGCCGACGCTCAGATCCCAGCGCGCGCCCAGCACCAGCGGGTCGGCGCCACGCCGGCGCTGGCCATCGGCGCGCCGCGGCTCGAGTTCGAGCACGAGCCCGCTGAGCTCGCCACGCAGCACGCTGCGGGTCGGCGACCATGCCGTCTCGAGCAAGCGGATGCGGCCCTTGTCTCCGGCATTGAATTCGGCCGCACCCAGGCGTACCGCATCGGGCGCGAGCTCGAGGGCCACCGGGGCCAGCAGGCGCGCCGCCACGCGCCCAGTCGTCTGCAGCGCCGACAACTCGCCGCGCCAGCGCAGCGCAGTCCCTGCTGCCAGTCCGCCCTTCAACCCGAGCTCGAGGGCATCGGCTTCAACACCGGCCGGCGCCACGTTCCCACCGGCAATTGCAGCAAGCTCGATACGGTGGCTGGCGCGCGTACCCTCGGCCGCCAGGCGCAGGCTGGACACCCAGTCGGACTGCGGCCGGCCGTCCTCATCCGGCGCGCTGCTGCCAAGCCCGCTCACGCCGAGTGCGAGCGCGAACGGCCCGTCGGTGCCAGCATCGAGCTGTACGACACCGTTGACGCCGCCGATGCGCACCTCGCCCGGCAGGCGCAGGCCCTCGCCGAAGAACTGCACGCGCCCCACGGGCGCTGCAAGCGCGCCACCGATCGAGCCCTCTGCCGAGGCCCGCCCGCCGAGGCCCAGGCCAAGCGCTTCGAGCGCCGGCGCATCGAGACGCAGCGCGAGACGATCCTGTGGTGCGCCCAGCGCCCCCTCGGCAACCAGGCTGTTGCCCGCCAGCTGCACATCCAGTGCGAGTTCGGGCAAGCGCTCACCCTCGACCCTGAGCTGGCCCTTGCCGCGCAGCGGCAGACCTTCGAGCAGGCTGTCGAGGATGTCGAAACGCAGCGCCACGGACAGCGGCTCGTCGGCCACCGGCAGCGCGCCTTCGGCATGCAGGTCGAGATCGAGGCGCGCCGACGGCGCCTCGGCCACGAACGCACGCGGGTCGGCCCCGCGCAGACGGGCACTCAGTTCGAACACCTGGCGGCCGGCCGCAGCGGGTCCTGCCGATGTACTGCCGCCGGACTCGGTCTCCGCCGCGGCAGCGTCGGCAGTCACTGCCATGCCTTGCAAGAGCGCCTGGATGTCGATGCGGGCGCTCCCCGCCTCGAGCGCAACACGCGCCTGCTGCCGGGCCTCGTCGCCCTCGGCGTCGATGCGCCCCGCCAGCCGTTGCCGCGGCAGGCGACTGTCGAGCAAGCCCGGGTCTATGGCATCGAGCTCAAGCGCGGCAGCGGCATGGATGCGACCGAGGCCCCCCTCGCGGCGCGCATCGTCATCAGCCTGACCGCCGCGCTGCCACGCCACGCGACCGCCGATGCGCCCCGCGCCGGGCAGGCGCAGGTCGAGCGCATCGACGGCGAGGCCATCGTCCCGCCAGTCCAGGCGGCCATCGAGACTCAGCAGCGGAATACCCCCCTGGTCCACCGCCTGCGGCAGGCGATTGGTGACACGAATCGGCCCGGCAAGCAGGCTCGCCGCATCGGGCGTCGCCGCGAGTTCGGCCTCGAGGCTGAGCGCGGCGCGCGGCGCCCCGTCCACGAACGCAGCCGGGTCGATCTCGCCCGCCTTGACCGAAAGCCGACGCAGCGGCATCGCCGCCAGGCTCTCCGCCTCGACCTCGACCCGGGCGGTCAGCCCCTCGCCCTGGGCGTCGATGCTCAGATGGGGCTCGAGCAGGGTGTTGGTGGCGCCAAAGCGTGCGACCACGGCACGCCCGTCGATGACACCATCGAAGCGGCCCTCGCCATCGAGCGCGTGCGGTGCGGCGCCTTCGACACCCAGCGCGAGCTGCAGTCGTCCCTGGGGCAAGCTGAGCGCGAGCGTGCGCAACCGATGCCGACGGCCATCGCTGTCGAACGCGGCCTCGAGTTCGGTAAACAACGGTTGCGCGGCGTGATGCCCGGCACCGGAGCGGGCATCGAGATCGGCAGCGCCGCCATCCCCGGCCGGCTCGCCGGCACGCTCGTCGGCCTGGCCATGCGCCTCCTCTTCACCCAGCGTACGTATGACGAAAGCGCCCAGCACGAGGCTGCGCAGCTCGATGGCCAGCGGCACGGCGAGAGAGTCCGGCAGGGTGGTGGGGGCCGCGGGCGCAGTGTCGTCCGTGCTTGCCCTGGCGAGCTCGACGTGGCCCGCCGCGAGACGCTCGACCAGAAGGCGGCGCTCGAACAGCGCAGCAGGCTTCCATTCGAGTTCGAAGTCACGTACCTCGAGTTGCAGCCCGGGGGTTTCATAGCGCAGCACGTCGAGCTCGAAACCGCCGAGCACACGGCCTCGCGGACGCTCCGCATGCAGCGCGCCATCGGTGAGGCGGGTGCCGAGCGCCAGCGCGGTCTCAAGTCCGGACTGGGTACCGAGCAGCCAGGCCCCCAGTCCGGCCGCGCCCACAAGCGGCAGCAGCAGCACGGCAGCCAGGCCTCGCAGCCAGCGGCGCCCACGTAGCTCGGGCGGGCGTGTTGCGGGAGTGGCCGGATGCGCCGTCATTGCGCTCGATCAGCCGCCGAACAGGGCCTTGAGCTCCAGGCCCGGATCCGGCGCACGCATGAAGGCCTCGCCAACGAGGAAGGTATGCACGCCCTCACCCTGCATCAGCGCAACATCCTCGGCACGCAGGATGCCCGATTCGGTGACGACGATGCGACCAGCGGCGCCACTGGCGATGCGCGGCAGCAGGTCGAGCGTGGTCTGCAGCGAGACCTCGAAGGTGCGCAGGTTGCGGTTGTTGATGCCGATCAGCGGTGTCTGCAGCTGCAGTGCCTGCTCGAGCTCGGCGCCGTCGTGGACCTCGACCAGCACCGCCATGCCCAGCGCCTGGGCGATCGCCTCCATGTCGCGCATCTGCGCAAGGTCGAGGCAGGCGGCGATGAGCAGGATGGCGTCTGCCCCCATCGCGCGCGCCTCGAAGACCTGGTAGGGATCGACCAGGAAGTCCTTGCGCAGCACCGGCAGCGCGCAGGCCGCACGTGCCGCCTGCAGGTATTCGGGGGCGCCCTGGAAGAAGCCGCGATCGGTCAGCACGGACAGGCAGGCGGCGCCGGCCGCCTCGTAGCTGGCGGCGATGGCGGCCGGGTCGAAGTCGGCACGGATCACGCCCTTGGAAGGGCTGGCCTTCTTGATCTCGGCGATCACCGCGGGCAGGCCACCCGCATGGCGGTTACGAATGGCGGCAACGAAACCACGTGCAGGGGGCTCGGCCTCGGCCAGCGCGCGCACGACGACGAGCGGTGCCGCAGCCGACGCGGCCGCGACCTCCTCGACCTTGACTGCACAGATCTTCTGCAGGATGTCGCTCATGCTGCGGCTCCGAACTGGCGGGTGAACCGTACGAAGGCATCGAGCTTGGCACGTGCCGCGCCGCTCTCGATCACCTCGCGCGCGCGCGCCACGCCAGCGCCGATCGACTCGACCAGGTTGGCGGTGTAGAGCGCGACCCCCGCGTTCAGGACGACGATCTCGCGCGCTGGCCCGGCACGGTTTTCCAGCGTAGCGAGCAGCACGGCGCGGGATTCGTCGGCATCTGCGACACGCAGGTTGCGCGTACCGGCCATCTGCAGGCCGAAGTCCTCCGGGTGGATCTCGTACTCGCGCACCACGCCGTCCTTGAGCTCGCCGACCAGGGTCGAGGCACCGAGGCTGACCTCGTCCATGCCGTCCAGGCCATGCACGACCAGCACATGGTTGGCGCCCAGGCGCTCCATGACGCGCGCCTGGATGCCGACGAGGTCGGGATGGAACACCCCCATCAGGGTGTTGGGCGCGCCCGCTGGATTGGTGAGCGGACCGAGGATGTTGAAGATGGTGCGCACGCCCATCTCGCGCCGCACCGGCGCGACGTTCTTCATCGCACTGTGATGGTTGGGCGCGAACATGAAGCCGATACCGGTCTCCTCCACGCAGGCGGCAACCTGCTCGGGCGTAAGGTCGAGCCTGACGCCGAGCGCCTCGAGGACGTCGGCCGCACCGGACTTGGACGACACGCCACGCCCGCCGTGCTTGGCCACGCGCGCACCGGCCGCGGCAGCGACGAAGATGGTGGCGGTCGAGATGTTGAAGGTGTGCGTGCCGTCGCCACCGGTACCGACCACATCGAGGAAGTGGTCGTGCGGCGGCTTGACCACCACCTTGGTGGACATCTCGCGCATCACGGTGGCAGCGGCGGTGATCTCGCCGATGGTTTCCTTCTTGACGCGCAGTCCGGTGAGGATGGCCGCGGTCATCAGCGGCGAAACCTCGCCCGCCATGATCTGGCGCATCAACGACAGCATCTCGTCGAAGAAGATCTCGCGGTGCTCGATCGTGCGTTGCAGGGCTTGCTGGGCGGTAATCGTCATGTCGTTTTCTCCGACCGGTACTCAGGCGGCAGCCGGCAGTCGCGCGTCGCGGTCGAGGAAGTTCCTCAACAGCTCGTGGCCGCATTCGGTGAGGATGGACTCGGGGTGGAACTGCACGCCCTCGACGTCGAGCGTGCGGTGGCGCACACCCATGATCTCGCCGTCGTCCGTCCATGCGGTCACTTCAAGACAGTCGGGCAGGCTTGCGCGTTCAATGGCCAGCGAGTGGTAGCGCGTGCAGGTGAGCGGATTGGGCAGGCCGCGGAACACCCCTGCGTCGAGGTGGTGCACCGGCGAGGTCTTGCCGTGCATGAGCTTTCGCGCATGCACGATGCGCCCGCCGAAGGCCGCGCCGATGCTCTGGTGGCCAAGGCAGACGCCGAGGATGGGCAGCTTGCCGGCAAAGGCCTTGATTGCCGCCACCGAGATCCCGGCCTCGGCCGGCGAGCACGGCCCCGGGGAGATGACGAGCTGGTCCGGCTGCAGGGCCGCGATCTGTTCGAGCGTGATCTCGTCGTTGCGGAACACCTTCACCTGTGCCCCGAGCTCGCCGAAGTACTGCACGAGGTTGTAGGTGAAGCTGTCGTAGTTGTCGATCATCAGCAGCATGGTCTTCCCTTCGCGAAGGCCGGCCGCGGCCGGCTTCGTCAACATGAACGGCGCCGAGGCGCTCAGACGCGGGTGTCGAGCCCGCCTTCGGCCATTTCGGCAGCGCGCAGCATGGCGCGTGCCTTGCTCTGGGTTTCCTGCCATTCCGACTCGGGGTCGGAATCGGCGACGATGCCGGCACCGGCCTGGACGTGGATCTGACCATCCTTGACCACCGCGGTGCGGATCGCGATGGCGAGGTCCATGTCGCCATGAAAGCCCAGGTAGCCCGCCGCCCCGGCATAGATGCCGCGCTTGACCGGCTCGAGCTCGTCGATGATCTCCATCGCGCGCACCTTTGGGGCCCCCGACACAGTGCCGGCCGGGAAGGTGGCGCGCAGCACGGCGAGCGCGTTGAGACCTTCCTTGAGCCGGCCCTCGACGTTGGAGACGATGTGCATCACATGCGAATAGCGCTCGATGGTGAAGCGCTCGGTGACCTTGACGGTACCGGTCTCGGAGACGCGACCGGCGTCGTTGCGGCCAAGGTCGAGCAGTTGCAGATGCTCGGCACGCTCCTTCTCGTCGGCGAGGAGCTCCTGCTCGAGCGCGAGGTCCTCGGCCACCGTGGCGCCGCGCTTGCGCGTGCCGGCGATCGGGCGCACGGTAACGACCTCGTCCTCGAGCCGGGTGAGGATCTCGGGCGAGGCGCCGACGACGTGGAAGTCCTCGAAGTTGAAGTAGAACATGTAGGGCGAGGGGTTGAGCGAGCGGATCGCTCGGTACAGCGCCATCGGGCTGGCGGCGTAGGGCTTGCTCATGCGCTGCGACAGCACGACCTGCATGACGTCGCCATCGACAATGTACTGCTTGGCGCGCCGCACCGCGTCCTTGAAGGCGTCCTCGCCAAAGCTCGACACCGCCGCGGCCGGTTCGGCACGCACCTCGTCAGGGATCTGCACCGGCGCACGCAGACGGGCGAGGAGTTCGCGCAGGCGCTTCTGCGCACGCTTGTAGGCACCGGGCACCTCAGGCTCGGCGTACACCACGAGGGTGAGCTTGCCGCTGAGGTTGTCGACGATGGCGACCTCCTCCGAGAGCAGGAGCAGGATGTCGGGCGTGCCGACCGGATCGGGCTTGTCGGCCTTGGCGAGCTTGGGCTCGATATAGCGCACCGTGTCATAGCCGAAGCAGCCCACCAGGCCGCCCGCAAAACGCGGCAGGTGCTCGCGCGGCGGCACCTTGATACGGTTCATGAACTCGGCGACGAAGTTGAGCGGGTCACCATAGTCGCGACGCTCGACCAGGCGATTGCCGGTGAGCAGCAGCGCAGAGCGCTCATAGACCTCGATACGGGTAGGCGAGGACAGGCCGATGAAGGAGTAGCGCCCGAAGCGCTCGCCGCCCTGCACGGATTCGAGCAGATAGGTGTAGGGCTCGTTGGCGAGCTTCAGGTAGATGGACAGCGGGGTGTCGAGATCGGCAAAGGTCTCGAGCGTCAGCGGGATACGGTTGTAGCCCTCGGCGGCGAGGGCATTGAACTCTTGTTCGAGCATGGCGGCTCCACGTGCAGCAGATTGTTCTTCGGACGGTGCAGCGAATGCGGGGACAGGTTGGCGACAGGGTGCAGGCTGGCCTGCAGCGTGCGCCGCCCCGCGACAGGGTTGGCGTTCAGTGGCCCAAAGGCCAACGCCAAGCGCCGCGCCAGCAGGACTGGACGGTGAGGCAGGTGGCGGATGCGGAGCTGACCCTGTGTGCGAGCGTCACGATGGCGATCTGTCGTGGAGGTGAATGATGAGGGGGCGCAGCCCCTGTATTCATGCCGTAGCGATGTATTGCAGCGCCTCGGTGGCGATCGATAGTAGCCCATCGCATTCGATGGTGTCCACCGGCACGCCCTCGCTATAGCCATAGGTCACCAGCAGCACCGGCATACCCGCAGCCTGTGCGGCAAGCGCATCGTTGGCCGAGTCGCCGATCATCAGTGCGTCGGCCGTTGCAACACCGAGTCGCTCGCAGGCCAGCCTGACCACGGCGGGGTCCGGCTTCTTCACGTCAAGCGTGTCGCCACTGATGACGGTATCGAAATGGTGCGCGATGCCCATGCGCTCGAGCAGCGGCAGGGAGAAGGCCTCGGCCTTGTTGGTGACCACTGCCAGCTTGAGTCCAAGTGCACGCATCGCATCGAGGGTATCCGTTATACCCGGGTAGATGCGCGTACGCGCACCATTGACCACCGCGTAGTGGCGGCGAAACACGCCGATGGCGACGTCGATCTCGGCATCGCTGGCCTGCGTGCCCTCGGTCATGCAGCGCCGCACCAGGTTCGGGATGCCCTTGCCGACGAAGCTGTGGATCTCGTCCTGGCTGCGCAACGGGCGCCCGAGCTCGGCGAGGGTGAGGTTGGCGGCATCCGCAAGGTCGGTAATGGTGTCAAGCAGGGTGCCGTCGAGATCGAAGAGCACTGCGCGGGCGGCAAAGCGCGGCCGCGCGCTCATGCCGCCACCCCCGCGAGCTCGCTGCGCAGCGCACCGATGATCGAGTCGTAGCGATGCGGGTCACTGTCCTTGCCGGCACCGAACACGGCCGATCCGGCAACGAAGGTGTCGGCGCCGGCACGGGCGATCTCGGCAATGTTGTCGGTCTTCACCCCGCCATCGATCTCGAGCAGGATGCGCCGCCCGCTGCGCGCCGCGTAGGCGTCGATCTTCTCGCGCGCTGCACGCAGCTTGACGAGCGTCTCAGGGATGAACTTCTGCCCGCCGAAGCCTGGGTTGACGCTCATCAGCAGCACCACATCGAGCTTGTCCATGACGTGGTCCATGTGGTGCAGCGGCGTGGCCGGGTTGAACACCAGCCCGGCCTGACAGCCGGCATCGCGGATCAGGCCCAGGCTGCGGTCGATGTGTTCGGAGGCCTCGGGATGGAAGGTGATGACATTGGCGCCGGCCTTGGCGAAGTCGGGGATGATGCGATCGACCGGTTTCACCATCAGATGAACGTCGATCGGCGCCGTGGTATGCGGGCGGATGGCCTCGCACACCAGCGGTCCGATGGTGAGATTGGGGACGTAGTGGTTGTCCATCACGTCGAAGTGAATCCTGTCGGCGCCAGCGGCGATGACGTTGCGGACCTCTTCGCCGAGGCGGGCAAAGTCGGCGGACAGCAGGCTGGGGGCGATACGGTACATGGCGAACTCCGGGAGGGCTGAGGGCAGCCCCGATTCTACCCGCCTCGGTGCGCCCGGCACCCGCCGCGCGTCAGCGCACGCAGACCTTGCGCACCTGGCGAATGTCGGTGATGCCGGCCAGGATTTTCTCGATGCCATCCTGGCGCAGCGTGCGCATGCCCTCGGCAAGTGCCTGACCAAGCACCTGCTCGACGCGACCACGCTCCTGGATCAGGCGCTTGATCGCATCCGAGCCAAGCATCAGCTCATGCAGACCAACGCGCCCCTTGTAGCCCTCGGTGCAATGCTCGCAGCCAACCGCCCGGTAGAGCGTGAAGCGCCCCTCCTTGTCCGCGAACTCCGCCCGCCAGCGCTCGAGAACCTGCTCACGAGCGCGCTCCGGGTCTGCGCTGAACGCGGGCGTCAGGTGCATGTCCTCGCAGTACTCGTCGAGCAGATGCCCGATCTCCGCCGCTTCCGGCTCGTAGCGCTCGCGGCATTTGCCACAAAGGCGCTTTGCCAGGCGCTGGGCGAGCACGCCAAGGAGCGCATCGGAGAAATTGAACGGATCCATGCCCATGTCGAGCAGACGCACCACCGACTCGGGCGCACTGTTCGTATGCAGGGTGGAGAACACCAGGTGGCCGGTGAGCGAGGCTTCGATACCGACCGATACCGTCTCGTGATCGCGCATCTCGCCGACCATGATCACATCGGGATCGGCGCGCAGGAAGGCGCGCATCATGGTCGCGAAGTCGATCCCTGCCTTGCGGTTGACCTGCACCTGGCGCAGTCCCTTCTGGGTGATCTCCACCGGATCCTCGACCGTCCAGATCTTGGTGTCCGGCGTGTTGATGTGGCGCAGGATCGAATGCAGCGTGGTGGTCTTGCCCGAGCCGGTGGGGCCGCACACGAAGAAGATGCCATAGGGCTTGGCGATCGCAGCCTTGAGGCGCTCGAGATTGAACGGTAGCAGGCCAAGCTGATCGAGCGGAATGGGCTCGTTGCTCGCCAGCAGGCGCATCACCACGTCCTCCATGCCGCCCTGGGTAGGCAGGGTGGCGACCCGCAGCTCGATATCGAGCGGCGCGAACTTGCGGAACTTGATCTTGCCGTCCTGCGGGCGGCGGCGCTCGGCGATGTCCAGGTCGCACATGATCTTGATGCGGGTGATCAAGGGGTTGCGATAGCTGGCCGGAACCTCGATGTAGGGCACCAGCGAGCCGTCCTTGCGGAAACGGACCAGGGTCTTCTCGCGCCCCGGGCGAGGCTCGACATGGATGTCCGAGGCGCCCTGCCGGTATGCGTCGATGATGATCTTGTTGACCAGCTTGACCAGTTCATTGTCGGCCGCTGCCGTGACATCGTCCTTGAGCGACGGACCATCGTCATCGTGTTCCCCGAGGTCGGACAGCAGGTCGGTGACCGAGGCGTCATCGAGGGTGGCCCCGAAATACTGCTCGACCGTACGCTCGAAGTCATGCGTCGTCGTCACCCGGAAACTCAGGCGCTTCTTGAGCAACACGTTCTGCGCCACCCCGGAACTGCGCACCTGCTCGGGGTCGACGCACAGCACGACCACGCCCTCGTTGCTCTCCTCGTAAGGCAGCCACAGCATCTGCTCGACGTACTCGCGCTTGATGTTGCGCAGCAGGTCCATCGGCTTGACATGATTGGCCACGAAGGGCTGGTAGGGCACGCCGAAGAAGCGCGCCGCAGCGGCACCGAGCTCGGCGTAGGACAGGCCGAACTGCTCGACGAGCAAGGTCTCCACCGACGTGCCGCTCGCCCGCCCCTCGCGCGTCGCATCGGCGAACTCCTCGGCGGTGATGCGGCCGTCGGCAACCAGCGCATCGAAGCGCGAACGCAAGCGTGCGGGCTGGCGCGTATGCCTGAGAAACGCGACGCCGAGCGTCTGCGCCAGTCCGAGCACGCCCTCCTCGGCCACCTTGGAAAAAGGCTGGCCGTTTCGCGTGTTGATCAACTGCACCACGCCAAGGAGGCTGCCTGTGTCGGGATCACGTATCGGCGCCACCAACATCTGCCGCGAGTGAAAACCAGTGCTCGCGTCGACTTCGCGCCGCAACTTCAGCCCGGGCGAAATCGCACGCAGCTCGGAGTCGTCGTACACATCGCGCACGTTGACGAGCTCGCCGCTCAGCGCGACGTAGCCCGCGATGCTGTTCTCCCCGATCGGCAGGCGGATGCTCTGCACCCCGCTCAACCCGGTCTTGACCCGGGTCACGATCGAGCCCCCACCCTCCTCCACCGCGTAGATGGTGAAGCGCTCGGCCTCGAACAGCTCGCACAACTGCGGCGCCAGCTCGAGCATGATCTCCTCGACATCCTTGCTGGCATGGATGCGGTTGGTCAACGCCTGCAGGCCCTTGAAAAAGGAGAGACGGCCGGACACGGCACGACCCTGCGTCGTTGCAGCAGAGGATTCGCTCATGGTTTTCAGCTCATTCAGCGATTGGTCGGCGACTGCACGCCCGCACGACGATGACGGGCAGCAAGAAGCTAGAACTCCAGCACATCGCCCTGCTCGAGGCGGCGAGGCGCGAGTGCTGGAAGGCCTGCGCACAATTCTTCCATGATGCGCGAACTGCCGCCAGGCTTCAAATGGCTGATATGAACGACCGGTGCGACGTTCAGTTCCGCAAGCACAGTCAGCGACATGCTCGGGCACAGATGGCGCGACGCCAGCGCAAGCCCGTGCTGTTCGTCGGCAAACGCCGTCTCCAGGATCAAGTGGCGGAGCTGCGGCTGGGCGTTGATCGCGTCGATCAACTCGGGACAGTAGGCGGTATCGCCGGAAAACACCAGCTGCCCGCTACCGCTGTCGAGGCAGAAGGCGACCGCCGGTACCGTATGCCGCGCTGGCAGCGCGGTGATCCGACGTCCCCTCAGGTCGACATGCTCACCCACCATCATGGGCTGGAAACGCATGAAGGGTTGGTGTTGGTCCGGGATGGCCGAGAAATCCGGCCAGACGAGCCAGTTGAAGATATGAGAATGCAGGATGCGGATCGTCTCTGGTGTCGCGTGCACCAGCAGTGGCTTGCTGCGCAGCTCACCGACCGAATCAATGAGGAGCGGCAAGGCCGCGATGTGATCCAGATGGGCATGCGTCAGGAAGACGTGGTCGATACGGGACAGGACCTCGAGCGGCAGATCGCCCACGCCCGTGCCACAATCGACGAGGATGTCATCGTCGACAAGGAAGGAGGTGGTCCGCGACTGCGACCCCCCGATTCCACCACTGCAGCCGAGTACTCTGAGCTTCATCACCCCGTCCACCCGAATCGCCGGCCGCCTCCGCGCGCTGCGAGTCGATTCCTCATGACTGCAAAACGTAACACCGCGCACCGCCCCTGCGCGCGGAATAAAATCACGTCAGTAGACCGACTCAGGTGCGCAGGAAGAACTCCATCTTCACCCCGGCCAGTTCGATGATGTCATGATCATCGAGATGGCGGGCCTGCGCATCGATCGCCTTGCCATTGACGAGCGGAAAACTCGCACCCTCGACATGGGTGATGAAATAGCCATGCGGCCGACGGGTGATGACGGCGACCTGGCGACCTGGCTTGCCGAGTGTGGTCATCGACTTGGTCAGCTCCAGTTCGCGGCCGGCATTCGCACCACTGAGCACCTGAATCACGCCGACGAGATCGGTCGCGGCGGTTTGGGGTGTGCCTGGCTGCTGCCGCGCAGCGGCAGCCACAACCTGGGTTTCCGTCGGCGCCGGTCCGGCCGGCGCGGCAGTCACATCGGTGCTCACGCCCGGCATCTCGAAGGCCTTGAGCGCCGCGGTATCGACCATCTCCGACTGCGACGTGCCCGGCTTGGCATCGTCGGCGATGAACTTGATCCTGTACTTGCCTAGCTCGATGACGTCGTTGGCGCGCAGCACGTTCTTCTTGACTGGCTGACCATTGAGGTAAGTACCGTTGGTGCTGTTCTGGTCCTCGAGAAAGGCATCGCCGGTGATGCAGGTGATCACCGCGTGATGACCGCTGATGGCCAGGTTGTCGATCTGGATGTCGTTGTCGGGCTTGCGCCCGATGGTGGTGCGCTCCTTGTTGAGCGTCATCTCCTTGAGCACCAGACCATCCATGCTGAGGACCAGTTTCGGCATGCACCTACCCGTTCAATGATTGCTTCGACGACACCCGCGCGGCCTTGTGCCGGCGCGTGATCAACCTGCTCATTCTAACGCTGTCCCAAGGCGGGTTAACAAAAAAGGCGCCGGACCAGCCGGCGCCTTCGTGCAGGGACCCTGCAATGGATCAGAGCATGGCCTTGAGCAGCTTGGCCATCTCGGACGGGTTGCGCGTGACCTTGAAGCCGCACTCTTCCATGATGGCGAGCTTGGCGTCTGCGGTGTCAGCACCGCCGGAGATCAGCGCACCGGCGTGGCCCATGCGCTTGCCAGCCGGGGCGGTGACGCCAGCGATGAAGCCGACGATCGGCTTCTTCATGTTTTCCTTGCACCACAGCGCGGCTTCCGCCTCGTCCGGGCCACCGATCTCGCCGATCATGATGACCGCGTCGGTATCAGGATCGTCGTTGAACATGCGCATCACGTCGATGTGCTTGAGACCGTTGATCGGGTCGCCGCCGATGCCGACCGCCGAGGACTGGCCCAGGCCAATTTCGGTGAGCTGGGCAACGGCTTCATAGGTCAGCGTGCCAGAACGCGACACGACGCCGATGCGGCCCTTGCGGTGGATGTGGCCGGGCATGATGCCGATCTTGATCTCGTCGGGCGTGATCAGGCCGGGGCAGTTGGGGCCCAGCAGCAGGGTTTCCTTGCCGCCAGCGGCGACCTTCTGCTTCATCTTGTTGCGCACGACCAGCATGTCGCGAACCGGGATGCCTTCGGTGATGCAGATCGCCAGGTCGAGGTCGGCCTCGCAGGCTTCCCAGATGGCATCGGCAGCACCCGCGGGCGGCACGTAGATGACCGACACGGTGGCACCGGTCTCGGCGGCGGCTTCCTTGACCGAGGCGTAGATGGGGATGTCGAAGATCTTCTCGCCGGCCTTCTTCGGGTTAACGCCGGCAACGAAGCAGTTCTTGCCGTTGGCGTACTCCTGGCACTTCTCGGTGTGGAACTGACCGGTCTTGCCAGTGATGCCCTGAGTGATGACCTTGGTGTCTTTGTTGATCAGGATGGACATTCGAAGCTCTCCTTACTTGACCGCAGCGACGATCTTGGTCGCAGCTTCCGCCATCGTGTCGGCGGTGATGATCGGCAGACCCGACTCGGCGAGGATCTTCTTGCCGAGGTCTTCGTTGGTGCCCTTCATGCGCACCACGAGCGGGACGGAGAGATGAACTTCCTTGGCTGCAGCGACCACGCCGGTGGCAATGGTGTCGCAGCGCATGATGCCACCGAAGATGTTGACCAGGATGCCCTTGACCTTGGGGTTCTTGAGCATGATCTTGAAGGCTTCGGTGACCTTCTCGGTGGTCGCGCCGCCGCCGACGTCCAGGAAGTTGGCCGGCTCTGCGCCGAACAGCTTGATGGTGTCCATGGTGGCCATGGCCAGGCCGGCACCGTTGACCAGGCAGCCGATGTTGCCATCGAGGCTGATGTAGGCCAGGTCGAACTTGGAGGCTTCGATCTCGTCGGCATCCTCTTCGTCGAGGTCGCGGTAGGCGACGATCTCGGGGTGACGATAGAGCGCGTTGGAATCGAAGTTGAACTTGGCGTCGAGCGCCTTCACCGTACCGTCACCCTCGTGGATCAGCGGGTTGATCTCGGCCAGCGAGGCGTCGGTTTCCATGTAGCAGGTGTAGAGCTTCTTGAGCGCATCCACGGCCTGGGCAGCCGAAGCCTCCGGCATCCCGATGCCCTTGACCAGCAGCAGCGCCTGCTCGTCGGTGAGGCCGACCAGCGGATCGACGAAGACCTTGATGATCTTCTCGGGCGTGTTGTGAGCGACTTCCTCGATGTCCATGCCGCCTTCGGACGAGGCCATGATGGCGACCTTCTGCGTGGCACGGTCAGTCAGGGCAGCGACGTAGTATTCGTGCTGGATGTCGGCGCCTTCCTCGATCAGGAGGTTGCGCACCTTCTGGCCTTCGGGGCCGGTCTGGTGGGTGATCAGTTGCATGCCGAGGATCTGGGACGCGTACTGGCGCACTTCGTCCAGCGACTTGGCGACCTTGACACCACCGCCCTTGCCGCGACCGCCAGCGTGGATCTGGGCCTTGACCACCCAGATCTTGCCGCCGAGCTCCTGTGCTGCCTTGACCGCGTCATCGACGCTGGTGCAATGGATGCCTCGCGGCGTGACGACACCGTACTTTCTCAGTACTTCTTTTGCCTGATACTCATGAATCTTCATGGTTGCCCTTCGTTCTAAGTCGCGACGGCCGACCCGCCGCAAACAGGTTGATGGCATGCTTCGGAGCGCGCGCTCCACGACCGGCGCCGTCTCCCTCGACCGTCGCCCGCCGCCAAGAATCGGGACCCCCCGACCCGACCCGCGGCACGCACGCAACACACGCGCCACGCCCGCAAGACTCCATAATTATAACCAGTTTTGCGCAGTGCACAGGGCCGGCCGGCGTACGGCCGCTCAGCCCCCTGCCCGCTCCTTGCCGGGCTGCGCACGGTACCATCTGGGATAGTAGGCGCGGACCGCTGCCGCCGAGGTCTCGAGCGCATGACAACGATCGAGCTGGAAGGGCTTCACACCGTCATCCTCGTTATCGCGCCGGAAGGTTGCAAAGGTCTGGATTGCCGCGGTCGGCAAGGACAGAAGCATTTCGGTTAGATGAGTACAGCCGCGCACGTCGGCGAACATTTCGCCCACCGTGCGACGAAAGCCGCGCACCAGGTTCAGGCCGATCAAGCCGCGATAGACAGGCCCGATCGTGTCGCACATCCCCGGGTAGGGCACGCCGTCCGAACAGGCCTCGGCATCGACGATGTCGAAACTGTGGTCGATGGTGATGCGCACACGCATCAGATGCACCGGCTCGCCAGCCGGGCGCAGACCGGACGCAATCGGGTAATCGACATCCTTGACGTCGGTCAGCGAGGCCTCGAGTTCGTACAGGCCGTCGTCTCGCAAGAAGCCTTCGACTTCGATGCGCCGGGTGTGAAGGCGCCTGCGCGGCACCGCGGGGGCATTAAGGGGCATTGCGGTCCTCAGCGTACGCTAGCGTATGGATTGCCGCATCTTAAACCATTTCGCCGCACACCCGGAGCCAGGCCGCGGGCGACCTCGCAGCGGTCGAATCAAGCGCGCAACCCCCCAAAACATCACGTCTTGGCACATTTCTTCATACCCTGCGTGACGGCGACGCTGGAACACATACCAAGAGTCTGTTACAACCCCGGAATCGATCTCCCGCCGGATGCGCGGAACATGAAGACCCAACGTACGACTCTCGCTCTCGTCATCGCCCTCGCCCTGACCGGCATTGCACCAGCACATGCCTTTGTCCTCGGCGAACCCCAGGCACTCTCCGCAATCGGGGAACCCTTCAGGGTGGAGATCCCGCTCAGCGGCCAAGGGCGCGATGCCGCAGGCTGTTTTCAGGTCGCTGCAGCGACGGGGGCCTCATCCGAGTTGCCGCAGTTGACCGGGGCACGGACCGCAGTCGCAGGCACGGGCGCAAGCGCACGACTGGTCGTGACGCGCAACCGCCCCGTCAACGACCCCATCGTCACCCTAGTAATCGAGAACGTGTGCGAATCGCGCCTGCGCCGCGAGTACACCCTGCTCCTGCCGTATCCTTCCAGCGCGATCAGCCCTGCACAGATCACGCCCGCAGCGCCCCCGCCCTCCGTGCAGACAGCCCGCCCGGCCCGTCCCGCAGCCGTCGCGCCCGCCAACGTGCGCACCTGGAACACGGCGCCTGGAGAGTCGCTCGAGTCACTTGCCCACGCACTCTATCCGGACGACACCGGAGCGCGCAGCCGTTTCATCCGCGCTACTGCGGGCGCAAACCCCGACCTGTTCCCCGACGACGCCTCGCGACGACGCCCCCTGCCGACAGGGACGGCTGTCCTGGTTCCGGACCTTCGCCGACTCTCGGGCTCCGCCCCCTCCACCCCCCCAAGGCAGCGGCAGCCCGCGCACCTCGGCCCGCCGCCGCGAGCAGTGCTGCACGCGTGGCGCAGGATCGCGTCGAAGTCGACAAGGCGGTGTCCCCCGGGGCTCAGCGCGAGACCGCCCCGGGCGGGACCGCAGTTCCTCTCGACGTACAGGCGCGCGAGCGCGAACTTGCCGCGGCGATCGACCGCAGCATCATCGTCGAGATGGAGTTGCTGGCGCGGATCAAGGAGCTTGAAGAGCTGCAGGCGCGCCTGGAGGCACGCATCCGCGCGCTCGACACCACTCCCGTGGCTGCACCACAGCCCCCGGCGCCGCTGGTGGCACCGCCGGCAGTGGCCGCGACGCCGGCCGTAGCGGCCACTGCCCCTGCAGCGCCGCCTTCACCCCCCTTGGCGCCCGTTGCCGACCCGAACCAAGACCGTTACCTCATCGGCGGACTCGCGCTCGCGGCCCTGCTGCTGACCCTGGCCCTGCTGCGCCGCCGACGCACGCCCGCGTCAACCGTCGGCTCGCCGCATACAGCCATCCACACCCAGGCGCCCGCGGCCGACGCCGCACTCGCGCGCCTGCAGGCCAGAACCGCGGACAGCCCACCGCCAACGGTGGCCCCGTCCGTACCAGAAGGTCCCATGAGCCTGGTCGATTGGAACCCGCACGCAGTCGTCGAGCAGTCGATCGGCACGAAAGTGGACTCCAACCTGGACCTGAACGACGAGCACAAGTCGGCCGTCGAACTCGCCGACATCATGATGAGCTTCGGCCGCCTTCACGGCGCTGCCGAAACCCTGGCCGAGTTCATCCGCGGTAACCCGAAGCAGGCCATCACGCCCTGGCTCAAGCTGCTCGAGGTCTATCGCGCGGCCGGTCTGCGCGCCGAGTTCGACGCGATCGCGAACGAGCTGCACCGCACCTTCAACGTCAATACCGTGTATTGGCAGAACTACGACGCCTTGCGCGCCGTTGAAGCGAGCCTAGAAGATTACCCGCACATCGCCACCAAGCTCGAGAAGTCATGGCGCACGCCTGAATGCCAGCAGTTCCTCGAGGTTCTGCTGCGCGACAACCGGGATGGCAGCCGTAACGGCTTCCCGTTCCCGGTCATCGACGAGATCCTGCTGCTGTCGGCGATCCTCGAAGACGAGCTCGGCCCGTTCCGCCCGCCTCCCCCCTCAGCCGAATGACGCTTGCGACGCCGAGCGCCACGAACTGAGCGCTCAGACGGGATTGTCGAGATCGACGAAATCCGCCGTCAGCCCCGGCAGGGCGCTCAGGTGCGCGGCAATCGCACGCGCACCATAACGCTCGGTGGCATGGTGTCCTGCGGCGATGTAGGGCACGCCCGACTCGCGCGCAAGATGCACAGTCTGCTCGGAAATCTCGCCGGATACAAAAACATCTGCCCCCGCGAGGATCGCCTGCTCGAAATAGCCTTGCGCCCCTCCGGTGCACCAGGCGACACGGCGAACGATACGCTCGCCATCCCCCACCAGCAGCGGCAAACGCCCCAGCCTGTGCGCGATCTCGCGCGCCAGCACAGAGGCACCGACCGGCCCCTGGGGGGGCGCGACACGGCCGATCCACCCCAGATCCTGGTCGGCAAACCGACCTTCGGCCTGCCACCCCATGACCTGCGCCAGCTGGGCGTTGTTGCCCAGCTCCGGGTGAACATCAAGCGGCAGGTGATAGGCAAAGAGGCTGACATCGTTTGCCAGCAGGGTACGCAGGCGCTGACGGCGGATCCCGCAGATCCGGCCATCCTCGCCCTTCCAGAAGTATCCATGATGGACGAACACCGCGTCATATCCACCCGCCACCGCGTGGTCCAGCAGCGCCTGGCTGGCGGTGACGCCGCACAGCACGCGCGCGACCTCGGCGCGTCCTTCCACTTGCAGACCGTTTGGGCAATAATCCTTCAGCCGCGGCGCATCGAGCAGGGTATCGAGGTAATCCCTGAGCTCCGACAGTTGCATGCAATCTCCTTTGGTGGAAGGGGCTGGCCAGCGCCCCCATCACAACCGTCCCGGCCTCCAGGAGGCCGTCGTTCCAAGAGTCTCAATTATGCGCCGCTTGTGGCTCATTTTCGCCCAGGCCGTGACCATCAGCGTCGCGGTCCTGTTCGTCCTCAACACGCTCAAGCCCGAATGGCTGCGCGGCGCGACGCCTGCCTCCGTGATCGCGATCCTCGAGGCACCGAGCACAGGCGAGCGCACGCCAGCCACCGGCTCGTATGCCCAGGCCGCACAGCAATCGATGCCTGCGGTGGTCCACATCTTCACCAGCAAGGCTGGGCGCAGCCAACGCCATCCCCTGTTCGACGATCCCCTGTTCCGTCATTTCTTCGGCGAGCGCCCGGGCAACAGCCCAAACCAGCGCGAGTCAGGCCTTGGCTCGGGGGTGATCGTCAGCCCTGACGGCTACGTGCTGACCAATAACCACGTTATCGAAACCGCCGATGCGATCGAGGTCGCGCTCAACGATGGCCGCAAGTATCCGGCCCAGTTGATCGGCCGTGACCCCGAAACCGACCTCGCCGTGTTGCGCGTCGACACCGGCGGGCAGCTACCCGCCATCACCCTGTCGGCCAGCGACAGCCTCAGCGTGGGTGACGTCGTGCTGGCGATTGGCAACCCCTTCGGCGTCGGCCAGACCGTAACCATGGGCATCGTCTCGGCACTCGGCCGCAGCCAGCTCGGCATCAACACCTTCGAGAACTACATCCAGACCGACGCGGCCATCAACCCGGGCAACTCGGGCGGCGCACTGGTCGACAGCGCCGGCCACCTGGTCGGCATCAACACGGCCATATACTCGCGCTCGGGAGGCTCGCTCGGCATCGGCTTCGCCATCCCGGTATCGATCGCACGCAACGTCTTGACGCAGATTGTTTCCACGGGGGAGGTCATTCGCGGCTGGGTCGGCGTGGAAATCCAGGACCTTACCCCCGAGCTGGCCGAATCCTTCGGCTTTGCGGACGCGCGTGGCACGCTGATTGCCGGTGTACTGCGGGGCAGCCCGGCCGAGCGCGCAGGCATACGCCCGGGTGACGTGCTGATCGAGCTGGACGGTGCCGCAGTGCGCGATCCGAAGACCATGCTCGACATGGTTGCCGCACTGCCGCCGGGACGTGAGGCCACGTTCCGCATCCGCAGGGGCGGCCAGGAGATCGAGCTTGGCGTGGAGATCGGCCGCCGGCCGACACCACAGCCCAGTCGCTGAGAACTTTCAGCGTCCTGGCTGGGCGGGGTGTGCAGCCCGGATCAACCCTTGTCGCGCTCGCCGTCCTTGGCCTCGATTCGGCCCACCTCGCTGTCCCCGCCCGCAATCGACGGCGGCACGTAATCCGCTGCGGCTGCGGCCTGCGGCGAAGATTTGCTCATCCAGCCGGCGAGGATGATCCCGAGTTCGTAGAGCAGGCACATCGGCACTGCCAGCATGAACTGCGAAATCACATCGGGCGGCGTGACGATCGCTGCGATCACGAACGCGCCCACGATGACATAGGGGCGGGCCTCCTTGAGCTTGGCGACGTCCACAATGCCGGCCTTCACCATCAGGATCACCGCCACCGGCACCTCAAAGGTGATGCCGAAAGCGAGGAACATCGACATCACGAAGGACAGGTACTGTTCGATGTCCGGCGCGGGCACGATGCTCTTCGGCGCAAACTCGGCGATGAACTTGAACACCATGCCGAACACGAAGAAGTAGCAGAACGCCATGCCGATGAGAAACAGCAGCGTGCTACCCAGCACCAGAGGCAGCGCCATGCGCTTTTCATGCGCATACAGGCCCGGGGCGATGAAGGCCCACGCCTGATAGAGCACCCATGGCAGTGCAAACACGAAAGCGACCATCATCGTCACTTTCACCGGAACGAAGAACGGCGTGACCACGCCGGTGGCGATCATGTTGGTCCCCTCAGGGAGGGTATTCATCATCGGTCGCGCGAGGATGTCGTAGATGTCTCCCGCCCAGGGCATCAGGCAAACGAAGACGACGATCACCGCAAGCAGCGCGCGGATCAGCCGGTCGCGCAGCTCGATGAGGTGGGCGATGAAAGTTTCCTGTTGTGCGCTCATGCCTTTGTCTTGTCTGCGTTGGCTGACTCACGCGCTGCGGCATCCAGGCCAAGCTCGAGTTGCGGTCCGGCCTCTGCACCCGCGACAGGCGACGTGTCACCGCCGGCCACCGATGGCGGCACTGTCGCGCTGTCCGCAGGCGCCACCGGATTGCCGTCGGGCAGCATCGTGCGCAACTCCTCCGCGGTACGCCCGACCTCGGACTCGACACCCGCGACCCCGGAGCGCACCGAGGACTCGAGCTCCTGCGCCTGCTGCTTGACCTGCTCCTGCAGCTTCTTGAGCTCCTCGAGCTGCATTTCGCGCTGTATGTCGGATTTCACGTCCGACACGTAGCGCTGCACCCGTCCGAGCACATGACCCGCCGTGCGCGCGACCTTGGGCAGGCGCTCAGGCCCGACCACGACCAGCAGCACGACGCCGATCACCATGAGTTCAGTAAAACCGAAATCGAACATGTCCGCCCGCTCGATACGCGGCGCACCGGATGCGCACCGCAGTAAAACGAAGGGGCGCTCCCGTCAGGGCGCCCCTCCTGCTTCGAGTCGCGAAGCTCAGGACTGGGTCTTGTCGACCTTCTCCCGCGCTTCGCCTTCTATCGTCCTGCCATCGCCAGCAATCTTCTGCTGCGAAGCTGCGTCGGCATCGCCTTCCTTCATGCCGTCCTTGAAGCCCTTGACTGCCCCACCGAGATCAGAGCCGATGTTGCGCAGCTTCTTGGTGCCGAACACCAGCAGGACGATGACCAGCACGATCAGCCAGTGCCAGATGCTGAAAGAACCCATACCGCTCTCCTTAACGCTTCAACATGGGCGGCAGGGGATCCGCGCCGCCCAGAATATGAAGGTGCAGATGATACACCTCCTGCAAACCAACCCTTCCGGTGTTGATGATGGTCCGGAAGCCGTCGGTGCATCCTTGATCACGGGCAATCTGCCCGGCCGCAACCATCAGACGCCCCATTGCCACCTCATGTTCCGCCGTCAGGTGGGCCATGGAGTCGACATGCTGCTTCGGGACGACCAGAACATGCACGGGAGCAACCGGATTGATGTCGTGAAAGGCGTAGACGTGCTCGTCTTCATACACCTTCTTCGACGGAATCTCGCCGCGGACGATACGGCAGAAGATGCACTCGCTCATCGCGCCCCCTCAAGCCGTCCGCGACTTCTTCTCGTCGATGCCGGACACGCCCTCGCGACGACGGAACTCGGCGAGCACGTCGTCCACGGACAGGCCGTTGTGGGCAAGCAGGACCATGGAGTGGAACCACAGGTCGGTCACTTCCCAAACAAGGTGCAGCATGTCCTTGTCCTTGGCCGCCATGATGGTCTCTGCAGCCTCCTCGGCAACTTTCTTGCAGATCGCATCCGTCCCTTTCTGGTACAGGCTGGAGACGTAGGAGGAGTCAGGATCGGCCTTCTTGCGCGCGGCCAGGGTGTCGGACACACGATGCAGCACTTCGATATCGATCATTTGTAGATCTCCTGCGGGTCTTTCAAAACCGGTTCGACAGCCTCCCAGCGGCCATCTGCGAAATACTTCTGGAAGAAGCAGCTGTGCCGGCCGGTATGGCAAGCGATCCCGCCAACCTGCTCGATCTTCAACAACACGACGTCGTTGTCGCAATCGATGCGGATGTCGAGCACCTTCTGCACATGCCCGGACTCTTCCCCCTTGTGCCACAGCTTACGGCGCGAACGTGACCAGTAGATGGCTTCGCCGGTCTCCGCGGTACGCTGCAGCGCTTCGCGGTTCATCCAGGCGAACATCAGTACGTCGCCCGTTGCGGCCTCCTGGGCGATCACCGGCACCAGGCCATGCTCATCCCACTGCACCTCGTTCAACCAGCGCGTGTGCTCACTCACAGTCTCACCTCGATACCTCGCGCACGCATCAATTCCTTGGCCTCGCGCACGGTGTGCTGTCCGAAATGGAAGATGCTCGCCGCCAGCACCGCATCCGCACGCCCCTCGGAAACGCCCTCGGCAAGGTGCTCGAGGCTGCCGACGCCTCCGCTGGCGATCACCGGAATACGGACCGCGTCGGACACTGCCCGTGTCAAGGCCAGATCGAAGCCGCTCTTGGTGCCATCGCGGTCCATGCTGGTGAGCAGGATCTCACCCGCCCCCAGGGCCTCGACCTTGCGCGCCCATTCGATGGCGTCCAGCCCGGTGTTGTTGCGCCCGCCATGGGTGAACACTTCCCATCTGCCCGGCGCCGTCTGCTTGGCGTCGATTGCGACCACGATGCACTGGCTGCCCACCTTGCTCGAAGCGTCGTGCACGAGCTGGGGGTTGTTGACGGCCGCAGTGTTCATGCTCACCTTGTCGGCACCGGCATTGAGCAAGCGACGCACGTCCTCGACCACACGTACACCGCCGCCGACGGTGAGCGGAATGAACACCTGCTCTGCGACCTGCTCGACGACGTGGAGAATGATGTCGCGATCGTCGGAGCTGGCCGTGATGTCGAGGAAGGTGATCTCGTCCGCGCCCTGCTCGTCGTAGCGGCGGGCGATCTCGACAGGGTCGCCTGCATCGCGCAGCTCAACGAAATTTACGCCCTTGACCACACGCCCGGACTTCACGTCCAGGCAGGGAATGATGCGCTTGGCCAACATCAGCTGCGCTCGCTCGGAAGAATCATTCGGTCACACCGTTGAGCTCGTCTGCACGCGCCTGGGCGGCAGCGAAGTCGAGCGTGCCTTCGTAGATCGCCCGCCCGGTAATGGCGCCGAGGATGCCTTCCTCCTCGACCGCACACAGCGCATCGATGTCGCGCATGTCGGTGATGCCGCCGCTGGCGATGACCGGTATGCGCAGCGCACGTGCCAACCGCACGGTGGCCTCGATATTGACGCCCGACAGCATGCCGTCGCGGCCGATGTCGGTGTAGATCACCGACTCGACACCGTAGTCCTCGAACTTCTTCGCCAGATCGACGACGTCGTGCCCCGTGAGCTTGGACCAGCCGTCGACCGCCACCTTGCCGTCCTTGGCATCCAGACCGACGATGATGTGCCCTGGGAAGGCACTGCAGGCGTCGTGCAGGAAGCCGGGATTCTTGACCGCGGCAGTGCCGATGATGACGTAGCTGATGCCGTTGTCGAGGTAGTGCTCGATGGTATCGAGATCACGAATCCCACCCCCGAGCTGCACGGGAATGTCTTCGCCGACCACGTCGGTGATCGCACGAATCGCAGCGCCGTTCTTGGGCTTGCCGGCAAAGGCGCCGTTGAGGTCCACCAGGTGCAGACGACGGGCACCGGCGTCGAGCCAGTGGCGCGCCATGGCGCCCGGATCTTCGGAGAAGACCGTGGCGTCGTCCATTTCGCCTTGCTTCAGGCGCACGCAGTGACCGTCCTTGAGGTCGATGGCGGGAATGAGCAGCATACCGGGAGATATAGTGTGACTGAAAGTGGGTCGGATCCGGCGCTCAGGGCTGCCAGCGGATGAAATTGGCGAGCAGGCGCAAGCCTGCTGCGGCGCTCTTTTCCGGGTGGAACTGGGCGGCGAAGATATTAGCCCGCGCTACCGCACTGGTAAAGCGAAGGCCGTAATCGGTCTGGGCAGCAACGATGTCGTCATCGGCCGGCGCAACGAAATAGCTGTGCACGAAATAGAAGCGCTCACCATCGGGAATGCCGTCCCACATCGGGTGCGGCTGGCGCTGCCAGACCTCGTTCCAGCCCATGTGCGGAACCTTCAGGCGCAAGCCGTCCGCCCCCTGCATGGCCGCATCGGGAAAGCGGACGACCTCGCCGCGCAGAATGCCGAGCCCAGGGACGTCGCCTTCCGCACTGTGATCGAACAACATCTGCTGGCCGATGCAGATCCCCAGGAAGGGCTTGCTGGCAGCAGCCTGCATCACCGCGGGACGCAAACCGCGGACATCCAATTCACGCATGCAATCGGGCATGGCTCCCTGACCGGGAAAGACGACGCGCTCTGCAGCAGCGACGCGCGCAGGATCGGACGTAACGAAGACTTCATGGCCGGGCGCCACATGCTCGATCGCCTTGGCGACGGAGCGCAGATTACCCATGCCGTAATCGAGGATGGCCACGGTGGTCATCGGTTTGACTCGCAGTTGAACGGGTGGGCGGCCGCTGCCGTGGGCCGCGAAGCGATGCGAAAGCGACTCAGAGCGCGCCCTTGGTCGAGGGAATGGTGCCGGCGGCACGCTCGTCGTGCTCGGCTGCCATGCGCAGGGCACGCGCAAAGGCCTTGAACACGGTCTCGCACTGATGGTGGGCGTTGTCGCCACGCAGGTTGTCGATGTGCACCGTGACCCCGGCATGATTGACGAAGCCCTGGAAGAACTCGCGCGCCAGATCCACATCGAAGTTGCCGATGCGGGCACGGGTGTACTCGACGAAGTAGTGCAGCCCCGGGCGCCCGGAGAAATCCACCACCACGCGCGACAAGGCCTCATCCAACGGCACGTAGGCGTGCCCGTAGCGACGCAACCCCTTCTTGTCACCCAGCGCCTTGGCAAAGGCCTGGCCGAGCGTGATACCGACATCCTCGACGGTGTGGTGGTCGTCGATATGGGTATCGCCTTCGCAATGGATGTCCAGATCGATCAGGCCATGGCGCACGATCTGGTCGAGCATGTGATCGAAGAAGGGCACCCCGGTGTCGAGCTTACCCTTGCCGCTGCCATCGAGGTCGATGCGCACGGTGATCTTCGTTTCGAGTGTATTGCGAGTGACTTCGGCTTGCCGCATGACTGACTGGAGGCTGGAGAATGTAAGGTTCGGAGCATGATAACATCGCCCGACAACTTGGCTGCAATGCACAATCCATCGCCGTGATGGCGCCTGGCTATGGCAGACGCAGCCAGACGCAGCCCAATCCGCCCGCAGATCCAACAGGCTTGCCGCCTGCACCGAGCCCAATCCGCATGAGCCGCTTCTGGAGCGCCGTCGTCCACGGCCTGACCCCCTACGTTCCGGGCGAACAGCCCAAGCTCGACAACCTGGTCAAGCTCAACACCAATGAGCATCCCTACGGCCCCTCACCCAGGGCGCTGGAGGCGATCCGCGCGGCGACCAGCGACGGCCTGCGCCTCTACCCCGACCCCAACAGCGATGCGCTCAAGTCGGCGCTCGCCCGTCGTCATGGCGTGCAGCCGCAACAGATCTTCGTCGGCAACGGCTCGGACGAAGTGCTGGCACACGCTTTCATGGCGCTGCTCAAGCAAGAGCGCGCGCTGTGGTTCCCGGATATCACCTACAGCTTCTATCCGGTGTATTGCGGGCTGTATGGCATCGCACAACGCACCATCCCGCTTGCTGACGATTTCTCGATCCGAGTCGAGGACTACCTGCCCCAGGGCGACGAGCGTCCGGGGGCAATCATATTCCCCAACCCCAATGCACCCACCGGCATGCCGCTCGCACTCGTCGACGTCGAGCGCATCGTCGCCGGCAACCCGGACGTCGTGGTGGTCGTGGACGAAGCCTATGTGGACTTCGGCGGCGAGAGCGCGATCACGCTGATCGACCGCCACCCCAACCTGCTCGTCACCCACACCTTCTCCAAGAGCCGCTCTCTGGCAGGCCTGCGCGTCGGCTACGCCGTAGGCCATGTCGACCTGATCGAGGGCCTGGAGCGGGTCAAGGACAGTTTCAACTCCTACCCGCTCGACCGCCTGGCGACGGCGGGCGCAGTGGCATCGGTAGCGGACGAGGCCCACTTCCAGGACAGTTGCGCCAAGGTGATCGCAACTCGCGAGAAGCTGGTGACCAGCATGCAGGCACTGGGCTTCGAGGTGCTGCCATCAGCGGCGAACTTCATCTTCGCCCGCCATCCCGGTCGCGACGGCGCCGAGCTGACCGCGGAGCTGCGCAAGCGCGCAATCATCGTGCGCCACTTCAAGGCTGCGCGCATCGATCAGTTCATGCGCATCACGATCGGCACGGACGAACAGTGCGGTATTCTGGTCGACGCGCTGAGGGACATTCTCGGCCGCTGAAGCGGCCCTGAACCAGGCCGGCGGCCTGGAGCCGCCGCCGGGGTCAAACCTTCAGCCGCATCTCCGCCGAGCGCGCATGCGCCTGCAGGCCTTCGCCATGAGCAAGAATGGACGCGACCTTGCCCAGGTGCTGCGCCCCGGCCTGCGAGATATTCACGATGCTGGTGCGCTTCTGGAAGTCGTAGGTGCCGAGCGGCGACGAGAAGCGCGCACTCCGCATGGTCGGCAGCACATGATTGGGGCCGGCGCAGTAGTCACCCAGCGCCTCCACCGCCCAATGGCCGACGAAAATCGCGCCAGCATGACGGATGCGGTCGATCCAGACCTCGGCGTTATCCATCGACAGCTCGAGATGCTCGGGCGCGATCCGGTTGGCGATGGCGCAGGCCTGCTCCAGGCTATCAACGTGAATGAGTGCACCACGATTGGCCAGCGACTTGGCGATCGTATCGCGGCGCGGCATGGTCGGCAGCAGCCGATCGATCGCTTCATGCACCGCGTCAATGAAGGCCACATCGGTGCACAGCAAGATGGACTGCGCAAGCTCATCATGTTCAGCCTGGGCGAAGAGATCCATCGCCACCCAGTCCGCATGCCCCGAGCCATCCGAGATGATCAGCACTTCCGAGGGCCCTGCGACCATGTCGATGCCGACGGTACCGAACACCCGACGCTTGGCCTCGGCCACATAGGCGTTTCCCGGACCGACGATCTTGTCCACCTGCGGGATGGTCTGCGTGCCATAGGCCAACGCCGCCACTGCCTGCGCGCCGCCGATGGTGAAGACACGATCCACGCCGGTAATGGCCGCAGCAGCCAGCACCAACGGGTTCTTCTCGCCACGCGGCGTGGGCACCACCATGATCAGCTCGCCGACGCCAGCCACCTTGGCCGGGATCGCGTTCATCAGCACCGAGCTCGGGTAGGACGCACGCCCACCCGGCACATAAAGACCAACGCGATCGAGCGGTGTCACCTTCTGTCCCAGGCGAGTGCCATCGGCTTCGGCAAACTCCCAGGATTCGCCCTTCTGGCGCTCGTGGTAGATGCGCACGCGATCAGCGGCGATGGTGAGCGCCTCGCGCTGCGCGGACGCCAGACTGTCCAGGGCCGCATGCAACTCCGTCCGCGGCAACTCCAGCGCCCCCATCGAATGCACATCCAGGCCATCGAAGCGTCGGGTGTACTCCACCACCGCAGCGTCGCCGGTAGCGCGCACCGCGCGCAGGATCTCGGTCACCGCGGCATCGATGCGCTCGTCGGCCTCGGATTCGAAAGCGAGCAGGGCATCGAGCGTGGACAGGAATTCGGGCTCGCGCGCATCGAGGCGGCGGATGGGCGTCTGGCTCATGAAACAGTCCTTACGGTTTGATCGCGCCGGAAAACGCTTCGAGTACCGGCTGCAGCAGATCGCGCTTGAGTTTCAGCGAGGCCTGATTGACGATCAGGCGCGAGCTGATCGGCATGATGTCCTCGACCTCTTCCAGATTGTTGGCACGCAGCGTGCCGCCAGTCGACACCAGATCGACGATGGCATCGGCCAGCCCGACCAGGGGCGCAAGCTCCATCGAACCGTAGAGCTTGATCAGGTCAACATGCATGCCCTTGCCGGCAAAGTGCGCCTTGGCGGCATTGATGTACTTGGTGGCAACGCGGATGCGCCCTCCTGGACGCGTGGCCGCCGCATAGTCGAAGCCCTTTTGTACCGCAACGCACAGGCGGCACTTGGCGATATTGAGATCCAGCGGCTGGTAGAGTCCTGCACCGCCATGCTCGATGAGCACGTCCTTGCCCGCGATACCGAGGTCGGCTGCACCATACTGGACGTAGGTCGGCGTGTCGGTCGCGCGCACGATGACCAAGCGCACGTCGGGCCGGTTGGTACCGATGATGAGCTTGCGCGAAGACTCCGGATTGTCGGTTGGTACGATGCCCGCTGCAGCGAGCAGCGGCAGGGTTTCTTCGAAGATGCGCCCCTTGGACAGGGCGAGCGTGATGCTGGACACGTGAAAAGCCTTGGTCTGGTCGAGTGCGCATTGTAACCCGGCGCCGCATCTGTTAACCTCTGCCTCGACTGGCTGAACCGCAAGTGGCGGTTCGGCCTTTTCTTTTGCTTCGCCCCCATTACAGCCGTATGGCCGGCGAACCCCGCTTGCAGGAAGCCCGTACCATGAAACCGTCGATCATCGTCTCCAGCAACGACCTCGAACGCCTCGAGGGCCTGCTTACCCTCCCCGCCTTCCGCAGCCGCAGCGACCTGGACGGCCTGCGCGCGGAGCTCGAGCGTGCCGACGTGCGCGAACCGCAGGACATGCCGGCCGACGTCATCACCATGAACAGCCGCGCCCGTTTCCGCGAGGAAGGCACGGGCCGTGAGTACGAACTGACGCTCGCCTACCCCAAGGACGCCAACGCCGAGGCACAGCGCGTATCGATCTTCTCGCCCGCTGGCAGCGCACTCCTCGGTCTGTCCGCCGGGCAGTCGATCGACTGGATCACACCCGACGGCAAGGCGCTGCACCTCAAGGTACTGGAGGTTACGTGGCAGCCCGAGGCGAACGGCGAATACGAACTCTGACCGCGCGAACTCTGACCGCGCGAACTTTGACCGTGCGAGCTTCGACCGCAGCGCCCACAGACCATTGATCCAGGTCCAAGGGCGCGCAAGCAGAGCTGCCTTGGCGCGCGGATCAGCCCAAACGCCTGACCTTCGCCCCCAGCGCAGCGAGCTTCTCCTCAAGGCGCTCGTAGCCGCGGTCGAGATGGTAGATGCGCTCGATCGTGGTTTCGCCTTCCGCCACCAGGCCGGCCACGACCAACGAGGCCGAGGCACGCAGGTCGGTCGCCATCACCGTCGCCCCCTCGAGCTTCGCCACCCCTTGCACCACCGCGGTATTGCCGTCGATACGGATATCGGCCCCCAGGCGCTGCAACTCGACCGCATGCATGAAGCGGTTCTCGAAGATGGTCTCGCGGATCATCGCCACACCATTGGCCACGCAGTTGATGGCCATGAACTGCGCCTGCATGTCGGTCGGAAAGGCCGGATAGGGCGCAGTACGCAGACTCACCGCGTTGAGCCTTGACGGCGCCGACAGGCGGATCGCGTCACGCTCGGACACAACCTCGCAGCCGGCATCCATGAGCTTGTCGATGACCGCGTCGAGGTAGCACGACGAGGTCCCGGTGAGCCGCACCGAACCGCCGGTGGCCGCGGCCGCGCACAGATAGGTGCCGGTCTCGATACGGTCAGGCATGATGCGATGGGTCGCACCATGCAGGCGCTCGACGCCGCGAATGCGGATGACGTCGCTGCCCGCGCCGGAGATCTGCGCACCCATCGCCACCAGGCAGTTGGCCAGGTCGAGAACCTCGGGTTCGCGCGCGGCATTCTCGATGACGGTGACGCCATCGGCGAGCACGGCCGCCATCATGAGGTTCTCCGTCCCGGTCACCGTCACCATGTCGGTGAACAGACGCGCGCCCTTGAGGCGCGGCACGGTCGCATGCACATAGCCATGCTCGACCCGGACCTCGGCACCCATCGCCTGCAGGCCCTTGATATGCTGGTCAACCGGACGGGCGCCGATCGCACACCCCCCCGGCAGCGACACCCGCGCCTCGCCGCAGCGTGCCACCAGGGGCCCCAGCACGAGGATGGATGCGCGCATGGTCTTGACCATGTCATAAGGCGCAACCGGGTTGTCGAGCCCCGAGGCGTCGAGCGTGACGGTGTCACCCGCGCGCTCGACCTTCACCCCCATCTGCGCAAGCAGTGCGAGCAAGGTGCCGATATCCTTGAGCTGCGGCACATTGGTATAGGTCACCGGCTCCGCAGTCAGCAGCGCGGTGCACAGGATGGGCAGCGCGGCGTTCTTGGCGCCGGAAACAGCGATCTCGCCCGACAGGCGGGCGCCGCCTTCGATCAACAGCTTGTCCATGAAGCGATCACATCCCCAGTTCGCCGCGACCCTCTTCCCACTGCGCGGGCGTGAAGGTCTGCAGTTGCAGGGCGTGGATCTCGTTGCCCATCAATCGGCCCAGGGTTGCATAGACGGCCTGGTGCTGGCGCACCTTGGGCTTGCCCTCGAAGGCGGCGCTCACCACGATGCCGCGGAAATGCACGCCATCCTCACCCTCGATGACGACCAACTCGCAGGGCAACCCCTGCTCGATCAGGCGCTTGACTTCGCTTGCTTCAAACATGTCTTGAATCCTTTACGAACGCAGCTTGTACCCCCTGGCCAGCATCGCCAGGGTGAGCGCCGCGAGTACGACGAAACAGGTGCTCACCACGCCGAGCGAAAGCCAGGGCGAAGTGTCCGATTGACCGAAAAACCCATAGCGGAACCCGTCGATCATGAAGAAGAACGGATTGAAATGCGACACGTCCTGCCAGAACTGCGGCAGCGAATGAATGGAGTAGAACACGCCCGACAGCATCGTCAGCGGCATGATCAGGAAGTTCTGGAATGCGGCGAGCTGGTCGAACTTGTCGGCCCAGATGCCAGCGATCACGCCGAACGATCCGAGGATCGCGCCACCCAGCACGGCAAAGCCGAGCACCCACAAAGGGTGAGCCATCGGCAGTTCGACGAAGGGCGTTGCCACCAGCAAGACCCCGGCGCCGACCATCAGCCCGCGCAGGATGGAGGCGATCACGTAAGCGGCAAAGAACTCGCGATAGGACAGCGGCGGCAGCAGTACGAAGATGATGTTGCCGGTGATCTTGCTCTGGATCAGCGACGACGAGCTGTTGGCGAAGGCGTTCTGCAGCACCGACATCATCACCAGCCCGGGCACCAGGAAGCTGGTGTAGGCGACGTCGCCATACACGGTCACATGGCGGTCGAGCACATGCGAGAAGATGAGCAGGAACAGCAGCGCATTGAGCACCGGTGCGGCCACGGTCTGGAAGCTGACTTTCCAGAAGCGCAGCGTTTCCTTGTACAGCAGGGTGCGGAAACCGGTAAGCGGCGACTCGGCCACCATCGGCTCGATGCGCGCACGCACGGCGCGAGGCTCGACATCAGGCACGATTCATTACCTCAACGAAGACGCGCTCGAGATCAGGCTCGCCGAGCTGCAGCTCGCGCACGCCGGCGCCCTCCTCGCGCAGGCGTGCAAGCAGCCCCTCGACCTCGGCGTAGGCGTCGAACTCGAATACGATCCAACCCTCTGCGTCCGTTAGCCCCCCGGCAGCAAGTGCCGCACCGGGCTGATCGACCCGCACACGCAGGCTATGCGTGGCAAAACGCCGCAACAGATTTCCGGTGGTATCGAGTGCCACCACCTTGCCCGCCTTGAGCATCGCAATGCGCCCGCACAGGGTCTCTGCCTCTTCGAGGTAGTGCGTGGTGAGGACAATGGTGTGGCCGTCGCGGTTGAGCTTGCGGATGAACTGCCACAACCCCTGGCGCAGCTCGACGTCGACGCCCGCGGTCGGTTCATCGAGCACGATCACCGGCGGCCGGTGCACCAGGGCCTGCGCCACCAGCACACGTCGCTTCATGCCGCCTGACAGCGCGCGCGTGTTGGCCTGCGCCTTATGGCTGAGGTCCAGACTGGCGAGGATTTCGTCGATCCAGTCGTCGTTGTTGCGGATGCCGAAATAGCCCGACTGCATGCGCAGCAGCTCACGCACCGAAAAGAATGGATCGAAAACCAGTTCCTGCGGCACCACACCCAGGTTGCGGCGAGCATTGCGGTAATCGGCCACCACATCGTGCCCCATGATCTCCAGGCTACCCGCATCGGGGCGCACCAGGC
The DNA here is from genome assembly GCF_000310125.2 of Thauera sp. 27. Taxonomy (NCBI): domain Bacteria; kingdom Pseudomonadati; phylum Pseudomonadota; class Betaproteobacteria; order Rhodocyclales; family Zoogloeaceae; genus Thauera; species Thauera sp. 27. Next base: position 10,022 of record NZ_AMXB01000022.1, on the reverse strand, counting down.
CGGACAGCGCGGAGATCAGCGTCGTCTTCCCGGCACCGTTGGGCCCGAGCAGGCCAAAAAACTCGCCCTGCCCGATCTCGAGGTCAACGCCACCCAAGGCCTGAAGCGTGCCGTAGCGCTTGGCAACGCCGCTGATGCGAATCGCAGGCAGGCTCAAGCGCTACCCTCTACAGGCAGCAATGCATCGATGTCGTACAACCGTGACAGACTGGCCAGCCCGGCAGGCAGACCACGAACCGAGAGCGCATACCCCTCCGCCCGCGCGCAGCGCATCCACTCGAGCAGCAAGGCGAGCGCTGACGAATCGGCCGCGGTGACGGCAGAGAAATCGACGACGAGGTCGCCCGCCGCCGCCAGCCGCCGCCCCTCCTCGAGCTGCGCGGGCGCCGACTGCATGGTCAGCTCACCGACGGGTGCGAACACGCGCACCGCCGCCTCTCCACTCACGAGGCAGCTCCCGCGCCCGCGGGCGCGAGGCCCTGCTCGGTGGCGAGCGCGTTGTTGCGAGATTCGAGCGCGCGGATCAGGCCGTCGATGCCACCGCTGCGGACCTCCTGGCTGAAGCTGCTGCGGTAATTGGTCACCAGGCTGACGCCGGCGACGACGACGTCAAACACCTTCCAGCCCTGCTCGCCCTTCTCGAGCATGTAATCGATACCGATCGGCTGCGCACCCGGACGCACGACCTCGGTGCGAATCTGCACGCGGGTATCGGCCGCTGCAAAGCGCGACGGCGGGAACACCACACGCTCGTCACGGTACTGGGTGAAGGCATTGGCATAGGTACGCACGAGCAGGGTACGGAAGCCCTCGATCAGGCGCGCCTGCTGCTCGGGCGAAGCGTCACGCCAATCGCGCCCCACGGCGAGCATGGTCATGCGACGGAAATCGAAGTGCGGCAGCACGAGCGCCTCGGCCAGTTCGACCACGCGTCGGATGTCACCCGAGCGCAGCGCGACATCGGTGCGCACGATCTCGAGGACTTCGTTGGTGACGTCGCGGATGAGCACATCGGGGGCCTTGGGCTCCGCCGCCGCGGCCACGCCCGGCAGCAATCCAGCGAAGAGGAAACAGACGAGGGTGATGAACTTGTTCATGTGCTTGCTTTATCGGATATCGGTTGGGGACAAGGCCGGCGCATCGAGCTCGGCGAACTCGAGGCGCTCGACCGCGGCCGCTGCGGCGGTGTCGACCTCATCGCCAAGCGGCACCGCCGACTGCTCATCGAAATCTTCGTACACCCGCTCCACCTGTCCATCACTGACTTTGTAACGGCGTTGCTGGAGGTAGAAGTCGCGCACGAAGGCATAGCGGTCGACCGCCTTTTCATCCAGGGTACGCTCGGTGCCGAGCAGGGTGGAGCGCTGATGCACGATCTGCGTGGCGCGCACCGTGTTGCGCGTCGGCACGTGATCCATGCGCAGCGGCATGTTGCCCATCATGTCAGCCGGCATGGCCACAGTGTCACGCACGGTGCGCGGCCCGAAGAAGGGCAGCACGACGTAAGCGCCCTCGCCCACCCCCCAGCGACCAAGCGTCTGGCCCAAATCCTCATCGTGCTTGGCGAGGCCGGCCTCGCTGGCGATATCGAGCAGACCGAACAGCCCCCAGGTAGAGTTGAAGGCGAACCGCATGAAGTCGCTCATCGCCTCTGCCACCTTGCCCTGCAGCAGGTTGTTGAGCCCGATCCAGGGGTCGGCGAGGTTACCCAGCACGTTACCGACGCCGGTGCGCACCGGACGCGGCAAGACCGCTTGATAGACCTCGGCCGCGGGCTTGACCACCACCTTGTCGACCTGCTCGTTGAAGGCGAACATCGCGCGGTTGTAACCCTCGAGCGGATCGTCGGGATTGACGGTGGTCGCACAGCCAGTCGTCAGCACGATGGACGCGGCAAGCACGGCAAGGCCACGCTGGCCGGGAACGGGTCTGGTACGCATTGTTGTTTTCTCCCGAACGATGTTTGCTTACTGCGCCGGCGCATCGGCCGCGCGGTCGAAGAGGAACTGACCGATGAGCTTCTCGAGCACGACGGCCGACTGGGTGATCAGGACGCGATCGCCGTCCTTGAGCATGTCGACGTCGGCCCCGGCCTCCAGGCCCACATACTGCTCGCCAAGCAGGCCGGAGGTCAGGATCGAGGCCGTGGTGTCGGCAGGAAAAGGGTAGCGCGCATCGAGTTCGAGCACCACGACGGCGCGATAGATCTCGGTATCGAAGCGGATACTTGCAACCCGCCCGACGAGCACGCCCGAACTCTTGACCGGCGCGCGCACCTTGAGCCCGCCGATGTTGTCGAAGGGCGCCTCGACGCGATAGGCCGTGGAGGCATCGAAACCGGAAAAATTCGCCACCCGCATCGCCAGAAAGATCAGCGCTGCAAAGCCCAGCGCCACGAAAATGCCGACCCACAAGTCGAGCGTCGTACGGCTCATCATAGCCCCCGGAACATGAAGGAAGTGAGGACAAAGTCCAGCGCCAGGATGGCGAGCGCGGAGGTCACCACGGTACGGGTGATCGCCCGCGAGACGCCCTCGGCCGTGGGCTGGCAGTCGTACCCCTCGAACACCGCGATCAAAGACACCACCGCGCCGAACACGAAGGACTTGATCACACCATTGACCACGTCATAGCGAAACTCGACGGTCGCCTGCATCTGCGACCAGAAGGCGCCGTCGTCGACGCCGATCACCACGACGGTGATCAACCAGCCGCCGAAGATGCCCATTGCCGAGAACAGGGCCGCGAGCAGCGGCATCGACAGCACGCCGCCCCAGAACCGTGGCGCCACCACACGGGCGATCGGGTCTACCGCCATCATGTCCATCGCCTTGAGCTGCTCGGTGGTCTTCATCAGGCCGATCTCGGCGGCGATTGCCGAACCTGCCCGGCTCGCGAACAGCAGGCCGGCGATGACCGGCCCCAGCTCGCGCAACAGCGACAGCGCCACCATCACCCCGACCGCATCGGCCGAGCCGAAGCGCTGCAGGATGTCGTAGCCCTGCAGCCCCAGCACCAGGCCAACGAAAAATCCCGACACCGCGATGATCAGCAGCGACAGTACGCCGCTGAAGTAGAGCTCGCGGATCGTGAGATGGAGGCGCCGGATCGACTGTCCGGAGGCGAGCAACACGGCGAGCAGGAAGCGGGCCGCAAAACCGAGCCGCCAGATACCGCCGATGGTGAGCGCGCCGATGTGGCGCAGGCCGCTGGCCAGCGCAGCGAACATGCCGTTCATACGCCCCTCCCGCCGAGCAGGCTGTCGATCGGTGGCGCCGGGTAATGGAAAGGCACCGGACCGTCGGCCTCTGCATTGACGAACTGGTGCACGAAGGGGTCGGTGGAAGCACGAATCTCATCCGGCGTTCCGCGCGCGACGATGCGGCCGTCGGAGACGAAGTAGATGTAGTCCACGATCTCGAGCGACTCATGCACGTCGTGGGTAACCATCACGGAGCTTGCTCCGAGCGCGTCATTGAGCCGCCGTATCAGCTGGCCGATGATACCCAGCGAGATCGGGTCGAGGCCGGCGAAGGGCTCGTCATACAGAATCAGCATCGGATCGAGCGCTACCGCCCGCGCCAGCGCCACGCGACGTGCCATGCCGCCCGAAAGCTCGCCCGGGCTGAGTGTCGCCGCGCCGCGCAGCCCAACCGCCTGCAGCTTCATCATCACCAGGTCGCGGATCATGCCTGCGGGCAGGCTGGTGTGCTCGCGCATCGGAAAAGCGACGTTGTCGAACACGCTCATGTCGGTGAACAACGCACCGAACTGGAACAGCATGCCCATGCGCCGGCGCAGCGCATAAAGCTCCGCACCCGAGAGGTGCGCCATGTTGCGCCCTTCGACCTCGACCGCACCCGACGAAGCGCGCAGCTGCCCGCCGATCAGTCGCAACAGCGTGGTCTTGCCACAGCCGCTGCCCCCCATGATGGCCACCACCTGGCCGCGGTGCACGCTCAGATCGATGCCGCGCAGGACCTCACGCTCGCCATAGGCGAAACGCACGTCGCGCAGCGAAACCAGCGGGGCGGAGGGCTCGGGGGGAAGGGACACGAGAGGTAGACGGGACTGAAAAAAGCTTCGCATTGTATCAGAGCGGTCCGCGACTGAGCGGCGATGGTGCTGCAACGCAACACCATCGCCTGGCCCCGCACCGAGAGCGTGACCAGACAAAGAGCGCTTCTGCCGCAGGCACTTGCAACAGACCACCCAAGGCTGCAGGCGTTCCCGAATTATCCCATTATCGTATTCCAATTGGCGCCGAATGCATTTAGCATTGCGGCATGACCCGATGCACCTTCGCCCCTGCTCGTCTCGCTGGCATGGCCATGGTCTCCGCGCTGATCGCCGGATGCACCCCACTCGCCCCCGCCCGGCTGCCACCGGGGCACCTCCACGCCACGGGTACGGCTGCGCTCGCCACCTCCCCTGCAGCAACGCAGACCGCCGAAGAAACAGCGCCAACGCATGAGCCGACGCCCGCCACGGGCTGGACGGGCACCTCCACCCCCGGCATCGACGCGGCAGCACCCGAGCCCGTCGAAACCTACTCCCTGTCGGTCAACGACCTGCCCGTACACCAACTGCTGTTCGCGATCGGCCGCGACGCCGGGCTCGAACTCGACCTCCACCCGGGCATCGAGGGCCGGGTCACCATCCATGCGGCCGGCCAGCCACTCGGTCTGCTGCTCGAACGCATCGCGGCACAGGCAGAGATCCGCTACGAACTGCGCGGTCGCCACCTCTCGGTCCGTCCCGACACCCCATTCATCCGCAGCTACGCCCTCGACTACGTAAACCTCAGCCGCGAGATGCGCGGCTCGGTCGCCACCAGCACACAGATCGCCACCACGGGCGCGCACCAGCAGGGCGCTGCCAACACCGCCGGGAACACCTCGGTGACCCAGATCGAGACCCGCGCCAGCAATGATTTCTGGAACTCGCTCGAGATCAGCCTGGGCGCAATCCTCGAGGAGGCTGGCGGCACGCCCCGTCCTTGCCGCACCAACAGCGCCGGTCCGTGCAGCGCCGACGTCATGGTCAACCGCGAGAGCGGCGTCGTCACCGCACGTGCAAGTGCACGCCAGCACGCACACCTGAAGGCCTTCCTGGACCAGGTCCAGCAAGCAGCGCGCCGACAGGTCATGATCGAAGCCACCATCGTCGAGGTCACGCTTGCCGACGGCTACCGCCAAGGCATCGACTGGACGCGTATCGGCGTGCCGGGCTGGAACGTGCGCCCGCGCGGCACGGGCGATGCCGCAAGCGGACTGCCCACGCTCAGCTACCTGTCATCGAGTGCAGACGTGCAGATCGAGCTGCTCGAGACCTTCGGCACGGTGAAGGTCCTGTCCAGCCCGCGCCTTTCTGTGCTCAACAACCAGACGGCCATGCTCAAGGTGGTCGAGGAAGTGGTGTATTTCCTGGTCGACAGCACGACCACCGAGTATGACGACCGCCAACAATCGCGCATCACCGCAACCACCACCCCGCAGTCGGTCTCGGTCGGCATGGTGATGTCGGTCACGCCACAGATCAGTGCCAACGGCGAGATCACCCTCAACGTGCGCCCCACCATCTCCGGCATTTCGGGCTTCAAGGACGACCCCAACCCCTCGCTGCGCAGCATTCCAAATCGCGTGCCGCAGATCCGCACGCGCGAGATCGAGTCCATGCTGCGCCTGCGCAGCGGCGAAACCGCCGTGCTCGGCGGCCTCATGGAAGACCGCGTCGACCTCGATACCGGCCGTATCCCCTTGCTCGGCGACCTACCCGTGGTCGGCGAACTATTCACTCGCCGCGCCAACGCAGTGCGCCGCACCGAGTTGCTCATCTTCCTGCGTCCGCTGTTGATCTCCGAGCCCGGAATTCACGGCGACTACGCCGGCTACGCCACACACCTCCCCGCCGACGACTTCTTCACCCGCGCCCCCTCGCCGGGTCAGCGCAACTTTCCCACCATGCCGCTGCGCCCCACGGTGCTGCCGGCAGCTTCCCCTGCCGCCACGGCGATGCCAATCACCACGCCATGAACGCCCCCCAATCCATTGGCCAGACCCTACTCGCCGCCGGCCTCATCGGCGAGGATCAGCTGCGCATCGCCCTGCGCGAACAGCCCGCGCGCCGCCAGCCGCTCGGTCGGGTGCTCGTAGACATGGGCTTCGTCAGCGAGGCAGCCCTGCGTGAGACCCTCGCCACACGCAGCGGGCTGCCCTTCGTGGATCTCTCGGTTGCACTCGCCGACCCCGACGCCGTCGCTCGCGTACCGCAGGCACTTGCCCGCCGCCACCGCCTGCTTCCACTGCAATACGATGCCGCTCGCCACCGCCTGATCGTCGCCATGGCCGATGCGCATGACATCGTCGCCCTCGACCGCCTGCGTGGCGAGCTGGGCCCCGACGTGCACATCGAACTCCGGCTGGCCGGCGACACCGAGCTGGGCCGCGCAATCGATCACCACTACGGTGAAGCAGGCTCGATCGAGGATCTTGTGCGGGCGCTCGAATCGCGCACACCGTCCGAGGTGCGCGACGGACAGCTGGTCGTGCGCCTCGTCGATGCGCTCCTCGCCGACGCTGCCGCGCGCGGCGCATCCGACCTCCACTTCGAGCCCGAACCCGCATTTCTGCGCATCCGCCACCGCATCGACGGCACACTGCGCCAGGTACGGGCAATCCACAAGGCATGCTGGCCGGAGCTCGCCGTGCGCCTGAAGGTCATGGCCGGCCTGGACATCGCCGAATCGCGCAGCCCCCAGGACGGCCGCATCAGCGTCGCCGTCGGCGGCCGCGCCATCGACTTCCGCGTCGCCACCCAGCCGACCTTGCATGGCGAGAACATCGTGCTGCGCATTCTCGACCGCGACAAGGGCATCGTCCCCCTTCCCGCGCTCGGCCTGGACGAGGGCCAGGCGGCCACGCTCGCGCGCATCCTCGGCCGCCCCGACGGACTCACCCTCGTTGTCGGGCCAACCGGGAGCGGCAAGACCACTACGCTCTACTCCATCCTCAACCACCTCAACACCGAGGCGGTCAACATCATGACCCTGGAGGATCCGGTCGAGTATCCGCTCGCCATGATCCGCCAGACGCAGATCGGCGATGCCGCCCGCCTGGGCTTTGCCGACGGCGTGCGCGCCCTGCTGCGTCAGGACCCCGACGTGATCCTGGTCGGCGAGATCCGCGACGCCGACACGGCCGCAATGGCCCTGCGCGCGGCACTCACCGGCCACCAGGTGTTTGCCACCCTGCATGCGAACTCGGTATTCGGCGCCCTGCCGCGCTTGCTGGACATCGGACTCAACGCCGAACTGCTCGCAGGCAACCTCGCCGGCATCCTCTCCCAGCGCCTGGTGCGCTGCCTGTGCCCCCACTGCCGCACAGCCCATGTCGCGGACGGGGCCGAGCGCGCACTGCTCGGCCTCGCCACCGACACCGCCACCCCCGTTCTGTACCACGCCGCAGGCTGCCCGGCCTGCGACTTCCGCGGCTATAGCGGGCGGCGCGCCATCTTCGAGATCCTGCATCTCACGCCCGAGCTCGACGAGCTCATTGCGCGCAAAGCCAGCCCCGGCATGCTCCAGGCCGCGGCGCGCGAGGCAGGGCATCGCAGCCTGCTCGAAGACGGTCTGCGCCGCGTGGCCGACGGCACCACCTCCCTTCACGAACTGGCGCGCGTGGTCGATCTGGGCCAGGCAGGCAAGGCGGCCGCGCGCGGGGCGTGCGCATGACCCTCTTCAGATACCGTGCGCTCACCCTCTCCGGCACGCGTCAACGCGGCCGCATGGAAGCCACGGACCTGCGCGACCTCGAGCAGCGCCTGCACGCAAGCGGGCTCCAACTCATCAACGGCGAGCCCTGCCGCATGATGCTGCCACGGCGGCGCCTGCCGCGGCGCGAGCTGATCCCCTTCTGCTACCAGCTCGAACAGCTCCTTGGTGCCGGTGTCCCCCCGTTCGAGAGCCTCGCCGTGCTGCGCGATTCACACCCCGACAGCCGGGTCAAGAATATGGTTTCGGGGCTGCTCGACGACATCGAGAACGGCTGCCCCCTGTCGCAAGCGGCGGCCCGCCAGCCGGGCGCGTTCTCGGCCGTCGCCGTGAGCCTGCTGCGCGCGGGCGAAGAAGCCGGGCGCCTGCCCGAGGCCGTGCGCGACATCGGCAGCGCCCTGGCGCGCGACGAGGCGCTCGCCGCGCACGCACGCCGGATCGCGATCTACCCGGCGATCGTCGCCAGCGTGCTGCTGCTGGCCGTGGTCGTCGCCCTCACCCAGGTCGTACCCGAACTGGAGAAGCTGCTGCGCAGCAGTGGGCAAGTACTGCCGCTGCAGACACGGTTGCTCGTCGGCCTGTCACAGGCGGTGCGCGACTGGGGCGGCTACGCGCTGCTGGCGCTATGTGCCGGCATGGGTGCGTCATGGCAGGCGCTGGCCCGCTCGGCAAGGCTGCGCACCCACGCCGACGCACTCATCCTGCGCCTGCCCGTAGTCGGCGACATCCTGCGCAAACTCGCGCTTGCACGCTTTGCCGGCCTCTTCGCAACCCTCTACACCGCCGGGATCAACGTCATTGACGCACTGCGCGCGAGTGAGGGCGCCACCGGCAACCTGGCCCTGCGCGAAGGCCTGCGCAGCGCGCGGGACGCCATCGAGCGCGGCCGCCCCATCTCGACCGCCTTCGAGGCCGCAGGCATCTTCCCGCCTCTGGTCACCCGCATGCTGGCCCTCGGCGAACAGACAGGCAGCCTCGACAACGCCCTCCACAAGCTCGGCGAGCTTTACCAGCGCGACGTCAGCGAGGGCACGGCCCGCCTGCAGGCGGTGGCCGAACCCGCACTCACCCTGTTGATGGGTGGCCTGCTGCTCTGGATCGCCAGCGCAGTGCTGGGGCCGATCTACGACATCATCACCCGCCTGCCGGTCTGATCCGCGATGCGCACACCACTGCTGCTCCGCATCGATGAACTCGGCCTCGACGCATGGCAAGTGCATGAAAACGAAGTCATCCGGGTCGCCGTCTTCGACAGCACTGCACAGCCCGCATTCCGAGCCTGGCTGGAAGAGCGCCCCACCCGCGCCCCATGCAGGCTTCTGGTCGACCTGGCCGATGAGGCCTACGAGAGCGAGGACATCCCGCGCGTTCGCGGAGCCGATCGACGCGCACTGATCACACGCAGGCTGGCCGCCTGGTTCCCAGACCCCGCCTACGCACGTGCCATCAGGCTCGACGACACGAGCGGCCAGACAACGCCCGGTCGCGAACGCATGCTGTTCTCCGGCCTCAACCAACCCGCAACGCTGCAGGCCTGGATAGACCCCCTGCGCGCAACCGGCCGTCGCGTCGAACGCATCGTACCCGCGGCGGAGTTGCTGGCCCATCTCCACGCCCGGGCCGTCGGTACGCGAGCACAGGTGATGGTGCTCGGCCGCACGCGCGCCGGCCTGCGCATCAGCCTCCTCATGCACGGTCAGGCGCTGTTCTCGCGCATCGTAGGCCATTCGGCAGCGTGGCAGGACGAACTCGCACGCACACGCAACTACCTGCGCGCCCAGCATCGTGTGGCCAGCAAAGACGCACTCGACGCACTCGTCATCGGCACCCCCGAGCAGTTCCACACCACGGCCGCCGTCACCGAAGATGACCCGTCAATCACCTTCATTCCATCCGAGCGCCTCGGTCCCAACCAGATGCGCGACGACACGGATGCACCGACCACAGCCGACGAACTCGCGCCGCTACTGCTGCACGCCCTGCGCCGGGCACCCGCCCGCCTGGGCTGGGCCGCAGCGTCGGCGCCACGCCGCCCAGGCGGGCTCCTGCTCGGTGGCGGGCTGCTCGCAGCCTGCCTGGCGTTGGGCGCCGGATACTGGCTGCACGCCCAGGCTGCAGCGCGTGCCGGTGCCGAGCACAGCGCACGCCCGTCCCCCCTCGAAGCTGTGCCCGCGCAGCCGACACACGACGCCGCGCCTGCGCCTCCCGACGACCTCGCCCCACCACCCGAGCCGGTCGCAACCGCCTCCAC
>NZ_AMXB01000021.1:0-75038 GCF_000310125.2 Thauera sp. 27 | reverse complement strand
ACCAAAACGACCGAAGCCGCTTTCGACCACAACCACCAAGCACCCACACTTATCGGTTGTTCAATTTTTTAAAGAGCGACAGACATTCATCAACTGTCTTTTTGCTTGAATCCTGCTTACGTCGAGCGCTGATTTTTCGCACAACATCTAACAGAACTCTCACTCCCCTTAAGCGCCGAACTCTTTTTGAAAAGTGTTTTTCGTTCAGGAGAGCCGCGCATTATAGAGATAAAAAAACGCCGGTCAACAGGAAATCAATAAAACTTCCTTTTGCGCCTATCGGAGCGGAACTTGGAGAGCACACGGCCTTGCCCGCGACACTGATGCACTCACCCTTCAGCTTACCGGCGGCCCGCATCGCCCCCCGTAACCCGAGTCACGAGCGGGCCAAGCTTGAGCTCAACTACCCCACTCTCGCACTCACCCAGAACGCTGGCAGCAAACCGCCACTCCTTGGACGCCGGCCGGTAGATCATGCCGGTGCGGACCTCGAAGAGTTCGTCGCGCTGCTTGATGCGTACCGGGCACACCTCGACGACGCGAGCAGTGAATGGTGTGTCGGCCGGGACCCGGAGGTACTTGCTCGGCTCCGAGCCTTGATCGAAGGGACCGTAGGCAACCACGCGAATCGGCACCCGATCGTCCTGAGCTCGCTTCAAGCCCGTGCAATCCTGACTTGGAGGGAAGACCACAGTCCGAGCAGCGCCCACCTGGCGCAAGGGGATACCCAACCAGGCGGGACCGAACTCGAACGCAGCGTCAAACGGCGCCCGCTGCTCGGACTCCTCTCCGGAATAACGCCTCTCCATGGCAACGGCGTTGCCAGCAGCGCCCCTTGGCCGAGCATCTGAATAGGCACCCCCGGTGGAAGCCGGCACAAGCCACACCTCCGCGGCGTGCACGGGCAGCCCCAGGTCGGCCAGCCGTGCCTCGTCGACTGACGCCGGGTAGTCAAATGCACGGCTGTCAAGCAACCATGCCGGCGGCTTGTCGCAATCAATCGGCCGATAGAGCGCCACCTCCACCCTTACCAGACTCATGACCGGGATGGGCGCCTGCGCATGATCGACGGCATCGCCTACCACCATGGGCGCACGCAGGACCTTGTTGATGGCCAGCGGCGTACCCTCGGGCCAGCGCAGATGCATCCGGGGGTCTGCCACCCGGGCGCCTTGCAGCGGATCGGCCAGTTCCAACTCCGCCTCCCTCGATTCGAGCAAGCGATCGCCACAGCCGGCGAGGAGCAGTGCGGCAGCAGCCACCCGGATGATTGTTGTGCCAGCGCGGACATGTCGAGTGCGATGCGTCATGGCCTTTCCATCATGATCCAGATTCGGTCGCGCTCAGGGTCGATTGACCCAACCTCGAGCACGACGTTGCGGATGAGGTCATGCCGCCTTGATGCACAAGCCTGCTTCATCGCCTGGCCAAAGGCATCGGCAGAGCACGCGCGCGCGCTGCACCAGCCACCGTCGAACACGATGTCGCCGTCGCGAAAGGGCACGGCCGGGTCGCTCGCAATGATCTCGGCCTGAGCCGCGATACGGATACCCTGGTAATGACCGTCGATGAAATAGGGCTCGCCCTGAATCGGGCGCTGGATGCGCCCAAGGACCTTGCACAGCTCGGGCGCGGATGTTCTCGCGCGCGACGGATCACGTCTCATCCACCGCTCGATCGAGAGCGGGACATCGCTCGCATCGGGAAGGTCGGCGTGTGCACTTGCAGCGGACTGACGCACTGGCGCCTCTACGACCGCTATCGTCTGCCGCGCACCATCGGCCATGTGACATGCCGCAGGCTCCAGCCGGCACAGTGCAGGATTCTTCAGCCCCTGACTGTCTCGTCGAGCACGCAGATAATCACCAAGAGAAGGGTTAAGCATGGGACGGGGAACGAGATCTGGAGTCGAGTAAGCACGCAGTTCGACCGGCGGTGACGACGTGGCACCCGCTTCAGGCTCGAAACTGATGAGATGACTTCCGTAGTGGCTGAAACGCAGCATGCCGGGCGCGGCCCGAGCCCCCTCATCGAGTGGAAAACCTGGGCGGATTTCATACAGCGCTGCTGGATCGGCCCCATCCGGCCGATCCGGGGAAATCTCGCGCGGCGGGAACACACTGGCGTCTAGGATGATCGGACGACCGTTGTAGCCGTCCCAAGCTACTAGCAGCCTGGCATCATTGCTGGCGACGTAACGCGTGCGCACCAGCACGTCCACAGCCTCGAGCATGGCGCCGGGCGGCAGGAAGGCCCTGCGGGCACGCTCCAGCTCCCGGGCCTTTGCGCATGCGCGCAGGCTCTGCGTGGACGTTCCGGCACATGCTGGGGTCGAGGCCCCCTGCGCAACCCATGCCCGCGGCGCCCAACTTCCTGCGTCGGAATCGTCGGACAGCGCGACGCGATGAAGCGCAGTTGCGCTCATCCCCAGCAGGCTTGAACCAAAAGACACCCAGGCAAACGGACTATCGTGCAGGACCCCCGAGGCCGACGGCGTCAAAGGCGCAGACGGATCGGCCCGATCAAGGTCAACAAGGTAGTAGCCTGGCAAGGGCTGCTGTCGCGTCGAGCGCGTAAGGAACGCAAGCCAGCGCTCGTCTGCGGAAAGGGCTATCGCCCCTTGTTGCATGCTCCACGCGTAGCCATCACGGAGCTGGTCGAGCTGACGCCCGTCCGGCACTGCGATCCGGCGCAGATTTCGCTTGCGCTGATCCCAGACCATCAGGTAGCCGTCGTCGAGCGAGAAAACAGCAAAATTCACCGCGTTGGTGCGATGAGCGCGGACATGCTCCGCCTCCGGAAAGCGCGCCTTGAAGATCATCCTGTTGGCAGCGATGTCCCAGACCTGGAACTCAGTCACCGAGACGTCCTTGTCCTTGGCGAGCACCGCAAGATGAGCGCCGTCTTCGCCGAGCAGCGCGAAACCGTAAGCATCCTCCAGAGTGAAGGCAAGCTCGCCGGACGCCATGCGCCACACATAGCTGTGCACGCGTCGACTGGAGGCCTCGCCCGCCACCGTCCGGCTATGGACCACGGTCTGGCCCAACGGCGCGACAACCGTCCGAAGCAACCCCTGGTCAATCGGGAACAATCGCAAGCGATCGTCGGCGCGCTGTATCAGAGCCTCCGGTAAGCGCGGACTCATCGGCAGCACATTGAGAATACGTCCGTTTGCGGGATCGAGTACGAGCAGATCGTGAAAGCGGAAGCCTTGGATATCACCGCGTGCTTCCACCACGACGAAGTCCTGCACCGGTGCCGACATGGGATCATCGGCGTACCCGTAAAGCGCGAAGCACAGGATCAGCGCTACCCCCAGCACCTTGATGCCGCAAGCCCAGGTGCTTGCCGGGCGCCAGCCATATGCGCGCTCCTCCTCCGATGCAACACCTGCGCCGGCCTTCATCGGAAGAACGCCCGCAGCCAGCTTCCGTTACGCAGCAGTGTCATGATGCGAAACGGGATCGACCCGACCACGAAGACGCTGAACAGCGTCAGCCACGCGCCCCCCTTCCACAAGATGTAGCCGTTGATTCCCCAGAACAGCCAAGCCAGCGAACTGCCAAACAGGAGATAGCACAGTAGGCAGGCAGAACCGGCGACGAACAGCACATAGAAGCTGAACATCACCCTGTCGCGCGCGCGTCCAACCCCGAGTCGGATCATGAGCAGGGCTGCGACGGCCACCACGAGCACGAAGGGCAGCAGGGCGAGCACGTAGGCGAGCAGTTCCACGAGCGCCCCCGCCACGAAGGCCTCGACGCTCGCACTTAAGGGTTCGGCCCATCGCAGCCAGTCGTGATCGCTAAGCCACGCTGGCGCACTGGCATTGAAACTCGAGACCCAGGTCCGCGGCACGATGCTCGACAGCACCAGCCCCCAGAACAGTGTGTTGAGACACAGCACCAGCAGCGTCAGCATGACACGCCGGCCGGCGCCCATGGGCTCTCCCGCCGACCGCTCACCCCAGCCCTCGAACCGAGCGCACCATAAAGCATGCGCTGCAGTACTCAAGGCACCGAGAGCGATCACCCACTTTGCGTGCGTCACGAGCAGAAAGACAAACGCAAACGGAGACACCAATGCAATGAGCAGGCTCACGACAAGCTCAAGAACCCCGCTGGCCCTGCTGATGCGCTCGCCGATCGTCGACCGCGCCGACACCCCGAGCATCATCACGCTCGGGTCCGCACGGTGACGCGTCAGCGGTCGGGGTTGTGGCATGCAAGAGCGCCCAGCAGGAGTGCACACGCACCCCGAGAGGAGCGCATCGTCACGTCATTCGCGATCGCGTCGCCGGCCGCAGCATGGCCAGACCAGACACGATCAGGATGGCATGGAAGTCGACCAATTATAGTCAGACTGGCTGGACGCAGTCTTCGATCTCGAGGTGACGCTCATCGATTTGTCGGAGCCTGCCAGAGTTTTTGATCTAGACGCCCTACCCACTGGCGCACAAGGCTCCAGGACGGTCAGTTGTCCAACTGGGCGTCGACAGGCGCGAAACCATAATACGAACCGTAGGCTGAAGGCTCCGGCGCGTAGGCCGCGACCTTTATTGCGTCGGTCAGGGTCACGGTGTCGGTGAAACCGTCAATGCCCCGCTCATCCGCCAGCCATGCGGCTTCGACCTGCTGGTCAGACATGCCCTCGAGGCTCAGATTTGCGTTCAGGCGTGCCGACCGGTACTCGAAGGCCGTATCGTGGGCAATGAACAAGGTGTGCTGGCAAGCCGTGATGCGGGTTTCGTCGAGCGGATCGGCGCCCATGACACGCGTACCGCAGAACGGACAGTGAACAGGCGTGTAATAGAACGTTTTGAGTTCGGTGCGTTGTATGAACTGGGACATCGGGATCTCCTTGAGCGCGCTGATGATGTAGCTGCGTGCACCGCACAGCGAAGCTGCAGCGCACGGGCCTTGTTGGTGAGCTCCCCGTTACGGCGAACCCCTTCTGTAACGCAAGGCATTGGCGCCTGTCTTGCCGCCGCTGAATGCGTTTCGGGTTATCGGGTTTCAAAAAGCAAAAGGCCCGGCGCTTGCCGGGCCTTGCGACAGCCTGCGCTTTACGCGCGACGGCTGGGATGCAACTCAGTTGGCGGCGCGAATGTTCGACGCCTGCAGCCCCTTGGGGCCGGTGGTCACGTCGAAGGTGACGCGCTGGCCTTCAGCCAGGGTCTTGAAGCCTTGGCCCTGGATGGCGGAGAAGTGCGCGAACAGGTCGTCACCCCCGGCCTCCGGCGTAATGAAACCAAAGCCCTTCGAATCGTTGAACCACTTTACGGTACCAGCTGCCATGTCTTGAATCTCCTGAAAACGGGGAAAGCCCCCTGGATGGGGCGAGTATCAAGACAGCAAGGTATGACTTGGGGGAATACGGCCGAACGGCGCGACCATGAGACCGCAACCGAAAATCGGATATGCCAACAAACAAACTGCACGACTTGAATATCGCTGGGCCACAGTATGCGCGCATCGGGCCAATAACGACAGCAATTTCTCTACCGATCGTAACCTGTCAGTGCGCTCCCCACCCGCGATGCCGCGCGAGGCGCAAGCGAGAGCGCGCTGCCCGCCCACCCATGATGCCTTAAATCTCCCCGGACACACCTCGGCACGGGCGTTACAATTGCAGGCTTTCCAGGCCGCAACCGGAGCCTTCGCAATGCCGCTCACCCAGACCGAAAACCTCAACGTCCTCGCCTTCGATCACATGCCGTCGCCGGACGAGATCAAGGCCCGCGTCCCGCTCACCGAGCGCGCTGCTGCGTCGGTGGTCGCCGGGCGCAAGGCGGTGATGGACATCCTCGACCGCAAGGACCCGCGGGTATTCGTTGTCGTCGGACCGTGCTCGATCCACGACCCGGTGGCCGGCCTCGACTATGCGCGCCGACTCAAGACCCTCGCCGATGAAGTATCCGACACCCTGCTACTGGTAATGCGGGTTTACTTCGAGAAACCGCGCACCTCCACCGGCTGGAAGGGCTTCATCAACGATCCCTTCATGGATGACTCGTTCCGCATCGACGTCGGCATGGAGCGTGCTCGCCAGTTCCTGCTCGACGTTTGCGAGATAGGCCTTCCCACCGCGACCGAGGCGCTCGACCCTATCGCACCGCAGTACTACGGCGATCTCATTTCATGGACCGCCATCGGTGCCCGCACCTCCGAATCCCAGACCCACCGCGAGATGTCGTCAGGCCTGTCCACACCGGTCGGTTTCAAGAACGCTACCGACGGTGACCTTGAAGTGGCGATCAACGCCATCATCTCGGCCGCAAGCCCGCACAGCTTCCTCGGCATCAACAGCCAAGGCAAATCGGCCATCACCCGTACCCGCGGCAACCGCTACGGTCATGCCGTGCTGCGCGGCGGCGGCGGGCGCCCCAACTACGATTCGGTGTCGATCTCGCTCGCGGAGCAGGCGCTGGCCAAGGCAAAGTTGCCAAAGAACATCGTGGTCGATTGCTCGCATGCCAATTCCTGGAAGAAGCCCGAGTTCCAGCCGCTGGTAATGAAGGACGTGATGCATCAGATTCGCGAAGGTAATGAGTCGGTGGTCGGACTCATGATCGAGAGCAACATCGAAGCTGGCAACCAGCCGATTCCAGCCGACCTGTCGCAGCTCAAGTATGGCTGCTCGGTGACCGACGCTTGCGTGAGCTGGAACACCACCGAGGACATGATCCGCAACGCCGCTGCCGTGCTGCGCGAGGTGCTGCCGGCCGTGGAGCGGCGCGCATGAACCTGGTCGTGCTGGCTGCCGACGTCGATAGCGTCGCGCTGAAGAACGTCGCCAAGCTCACCGAAACGCGCGAAATCCAGCAGATCACCCCGCGCTCGTTCCGCTTGCTCGGCGCCCGGCCGCACGAAGGTCTGGTCACGGCTTGTGCCGAGGGCGGACTGGACCATGTGTGGCTCCCCGAAGGCCGCCGGCTGAGCAACTTCGGCCTTTTCGTCACCGACATGGATTCGACGCTGATCAACATCGAGTGCATCGACGAGATCGCCGACATGCAGGGCCTCAAGCGCGAAGTGGCCGCGATTACCGAGGCTGCGATGCAGGGCGAGATCGACTTTCGCGAATCGCTGACGCGCCGCGTAGCACTGCTCGCCGGACTCGACGAGCGCGCACTGGCCGAGGTGTTCGATCACCGCCTGCAGCTCAACCCAGGCGCCGAGCGCCTGCTGCAGGGACTGCAGCGCGCGGGCATCCGCAGCATGCTGGTGTCGGGCGGATTCACCTACTTCACCGAGCGCCTCAAGCAGCGTCTCGGCTTCGACTACGCTTACGCCAACGAACTGGAAGTGATCGACGGCAAGCTGACTGGAAAGGTAATCGGCGACGTCGTCGATGGCGAGGCCAAGGCAAACCATCTGGTGCGCATGCGTGACGAACTTGGCCTGAAACCCGAGCAGGTGATTGCAGCTGGCGATGGCGCCAACGACATTCCCATGTTACGCGCGGCAGGCTTTGGCGTTGCATTCCATGCCAAGCCTGTACTGCGCGACGTAGCCCACTGCTGCCTTGACCACTCCGGGCTGGACGGCATCCTCGACCTGTTCGGCAACGACGTGGGTTGATCCTCCGGAGCAGCCTGCGCTCAGGCGGGCGCAGGCTGCTCCGCCAAGCGCCCGGCCTGCATGCGCAAAACCCGCCCGCAGCGGCGAGCCAGGGATTCGTCATGCGTGACCAGGATCAGGGTGGTGCCAGCCTCGCGGTTGAGGCGGAACATCAGTTCGATCACCGATTGTCCGGTTTCCGCGTCGAGATTGCCGGTCGGCTCATCGGCCAGCAGCACCCGAGGATTGGGCGCAAAAGCACGTGCCAGTGCCACGCGCTGCTGCTCGCCCCCTGAAAGATGCTTGGGATAGTGACGCAGCCGGCCGCCCAGACCCACCCGCTCCAGCCACTGCGAAGCCACCGTTCGAGCATCGGCAACGCCGGCAAGCTCGAGCGGCAGCATCACGTTCTCCAGCGCGGTGAGTGCGGGCAAGAGCTGAAAGGACTGGAACACGAAGCCGATCGATTCGCCTCGCAAGGCCGCCCGCGCATCCTCATCGAGCGCAAACAGATCGGTACCCTGCAGCCGCACCGTGCCGCACACGGGAACATCCAGGCCGGCGAGCAATCCCAGCAGCGTCGATTTGCCCGAGCCGGACGCGCCGACAATGGCGACCGACTCCCCCGCCCCCACCGCGAAACTCACGTCCTGCAGAATGTGCAGATCGCCCTGGCCATCAGCCAGCCGCACCTGCTTGGACAGGCCATCGACCTCGATGACCGGACTGGAGAGCTCAATGCCGCTACGATCCATCGCAACCTTCTTCGTCATGTTGTTGTTCACCGCCATGGCCAACGCCACACCCTCCATCCTGGTCTGGGGTGACAGCCTGTCGGCCGGCTACGGCCTCAAGCCTGGCGAGGACTGGCCCGCCTTGTTGCAGACGCGTCTGCGACAGGAAGGGTTCCTGCACGAGGTCGTCAATGGCAGTGTATCGGGTGAAACCTCTGCAGGCGGACGCACGCGCCTGCCCGCAGCGCTGGCGCGCCACCGGCCGACCATCCTCATCCTCGAGCTTGGTGCCAACGATGGACTGCGCGGGCTGCGCCCGCAACTCATGGGCGACAACCTGCGGGCGATGATCGCCGACGCGCGCACGGCAGGCGCACGCGTGCTGCTCGTCGGCATGCAGATGCCGCCCAACTATGGCGCAGCCTACACCCGCCGCTTCGCCCAGACCTACGTCGACGTCGCCGCCGACACCCAGGTGCCACTGATACCCTTCCTGCTCGAGGGTTTCGCCGACCGCCCCGAAATGTTCCTGGCGGACGGCATTCACCCGAGCGCCGAGGCACAGCCTCTGATCCTCGATACCGTCTGGAAGGATCTTGCGCCAATCCTGCAGTAAGGCCGCTCAGGCCACTTGCACTCGGACGGCACCCGCCGCCATGGTACCGATGACGGTACCGGGCATCCCCTGCTCGGCACAAATGGCCGACTGCACGGCATCCACAGCGTTCGGCGCGCAGGCAACGAGCAAGCCGCCCGAGGTCTGTGGGTCGGTAATCAGCTTGCGCTGCCACTCGGGTGCGTCGGCAGCCAGATCGATGCTGTCGCCGTAGCTCGCCCAGTTGCGTGCAGACGCGCCCGTGGCCGTGCCCGCCTGGACCAGCGCCAATGCTTCCGCAATCACCGGCAGCGCATCGAAGCGCAGCATGGCGCCAAGTTTGGCACCGCGGCACATCTCCAAAAGGTGGCCAGCAAGGCCAAAGCCGGTCACGTCGGTCACCGCGTGTACGCCATCGATATCGGCCATGCGCGCACCGGCCCGGTTGAGCGTGGTCGTCCAGCGCAACATCTCGGTATAGCCCTCTGCCGACAGCGTGCCCTTCTTGAGACCTGCAGACAGGATACCGATACCGAGCGGCTTCGACAGGATCAACACGTCGCCTGCCCGTGCGCCGGCATTGGTGCGCACCCGCGCCGGGTCAACCACACCAAGGCCCACCAGGCCGTAGATCGGCTCGAGCACATCGATCGAATGCCCGCCGGCGATCGGGATGCCAGCCTGGCGACACACCTCGGCCCCGCCCTGCAGGATCTCACCGATCACCGCGCGCGGCAGCTTGTCGAGCGGCATGCCGACGACGGCCAGCGCGAACAGCGGCGTCGCACCCATCGCATACACGTCGGAAAGCGCATTGGTGGCGGCAATGCGGCCGAAGTCGCGCGGATTGTCGACGATTGGGGTGAAGAAGTCGGTGGTGGCAACGATCGCCTGGCGCTCGTTCAGTCTATAAACCGCGGCGTCGTCTGCGGTGTCGGTACCGACCAACAGGTCGGCGGGCACGACACCGGCAGGCATCGCAGCCAACAGTTCGGTGAGTACGCCGGGCGCGATTTTGCAGCCGCAACCGCCACCGTGGGAGAATTGGGTCAGTTTGATTTCATTCATGTTCAGTGAGGAGTGACGGCAGGCCGGTGCGCACACCGGATGGAGCCGCATCAACCATGCAAAAAGGCGTCGCGACCGTAGCACAGCTGTCCGGGTTTGACGAGATCATTGACGCCCGCACGCCGGCCGAGTTTGCAGAGGACCACCTGCCCAGCGCAGTCAACCTGCCGGTGCTCGACAACGAGCAACGCATCATCGTCGGTACGATGTACAAGCAGCAATCCGCTTTCGAAGCGCGGCGTGTCGGCGGTGCGATGGTGGCCGCCAACATCGCGCATCATCTCGAAACCGCACTATGCGACAAGCCGCGCAGCTGGCGCCCGCTCATCTACTGCTGGCGCGGCGGCCAGCGCAGCGGCTCATTCACCACCTGGCTGCGCATGGTGGGCTGGGATGCCTGCCAGCTTCAGGGGGGCTACAAGGCCTTTCGCCACCACGTCATCGCCGGTATCGAGCAGATTGCGCCAGGGCTCGATCTGCGCGTCGTCTGCGGCCCCACCGGCAGCGCCAAGACACGCGTACTCGAGGCCCTTGCCACGCTTGGCGCTCAAACACTAGATCTGGAAGATCTCGCTGCCCATAAAGGATCGGTACTGGGCGCCCTGCCCAACCGCCCGCAACCTGCGCAGAAGCACTTTGAGACGATGCTGCATGCACAACTCGTCACGCTGAACCTGGCACGCCCGGTGTACATCGAAGCCGAGAGCCGCAGGATCGGCATGGTGTTCGTACCCGAGCCGCTGATCATGCGCATGCGTGCCGCGCCTTGCATCATGATCGACGCGACGCGGGACGCCCGCCTCGAGTTCCTCATCCGGGACTATGCCTACCTGGGCGACGACGTGGGCGGCCTGCAACGCAGCCTGCAAAGGCTGCGCGAACTGCAGAGCCGCGACACACTGGCACGCTGGCATGCACTCGCCGAAGCGCACGCCCTGCCGGCGCTGTTCGGCGAACTCATGGACCTGCACTACGACCCGCTCTACCGCCGCTCGCAGAACGGCAACTACCTGCGCTACGCGGACGCCCCCAGCCTGCACACCGACGACCTGAGCCCGGCTGGAATACACGCACTGGCCCGGCGCATCCTGGAGCTCGGCTGAACACGGGGCAAAGCTTCGGATCGGACGCGGAGCCCGAGCCCATGTTCAGGCCGCAGGCAGCTGCGGCTCGACCTTGCCGCGGATCGCACATATGCGCTGAACCACTGCGGGGCGTGCGCCCTGCACTTCGCCCTGTTCAAAGGCAACCAAGGTCCAGTCGCCCTCGAGACGGTCGATGAGCTCCATGGGCTGGAGCAGGAAGTCGGCCCGCGACGGTTTGCCGAAGCGTTCGTTGCCCGCCATGAAGGTTTCATAGATCAGGACGTCGCCCTGCCCCAGCAGAGCAAGCATGTCCGCAAAGCGCGGTCGGTACAGATAATTGGTCACGACCACCCCCCGATAGCGCTCGCCGGCCAGCGGCCAGTCGGCACCCTCCAGGTCGAGTACGCGCGTCCGGATGCCGGGGATGTCCCGCAAGGCCTCCAGCGCGAGGGAATCGCGATCGACAGCAGCCACCTCGTAGCCCGCGCTTGCCAGCCAGCGCGCATGGCGACCATTGCCGCAGGCGTAGTCGAGCACACGCGAACCGGCGGAGATCAGTGGGGCAAAACGCAGCACCCAGGGCGACGGGAGCGCAAGGCCGGGATGGGCGTGAGTGTTCGAGGTGGAGAGGGACATGTCTTGGTCCTGCCGGGGTTGTCGTGCGCGTTGACCGGACGCAATTCTATGCGCTGTTGATCCGGTACCGGTGGCGCGAAGTCGATCTGTGATATACAGGAAGTCGCCCACGTGCGCATGCCCGGGGCACCCCTGCCTACCACGATCGTGCTTCCGTGACTGCCCGACCGCAAGACCGCGAATCGCCCCCCGAGGCCCCCACCGAGTCGCCGGCCCCAGCTCGCCCGCCCATTACTGGAATCTCAGCGCCAGCGGACGACAGCGCACACTGGCTCGAGATGCTGCAGTCGGTGAAGCAGGTTCTGTTCCGCACCGACAATATCGGTCAGCTGACCTTTCTCAACGACTTCTGGAAGGTGCTATCCGGCTTCGCGATCGAACAAAGCCTCTGCCGCCCGCTCGCCGACTTCCTGCACCCGGACGATTGCCAGCGGGCGCGTGCGGCATTCGCCGAACTGCTCGACGGCCAGCGCCAGGAGTGGGCCGACGAGCTGCGGCTGCGCACCCACGGCGGCGAGATCCGCTGGATCGCGATCAATGCACGCCGGCCGAGTGCGGGCAGCGGATCGCCGAGCTGGATAGCCGGCACCCTGGATGACATCTCTGCGCGCAAGATCGCGGAGATGACCCTGCGCAACCTCAACCTCGAACTCGAAGCCCGGGTGCGAGCGCGAACCGCCGAGCTCGAGGCCGCGAACCGTGAGCTGGAAGCCTTCTCCTACTCCGTGTCGCACGACCTGCGCGCACCGTTGCGAGCCATCGACGGTTTTGCCCGCATCCTTTACGAGGACGCCGCTGACCGGCTCGAGGCGCACCAGCGCGAGCAGCTTGGGCGCATCCGCAAAGCCGCCGAGCGCATGGCCATCCTCATCGATGCACTGATCGGGCTGGCAACGGTGGCTCGCCAGCCACTCAAGCGCCAGCAGGTTGACCTGTCGGCACTGGCCGAATCGGTCATTCAGGAGCTCCATGCCGAGGACCCGGAACGCAGGGTCGAAGTCGAGATCACCCGGGATCTGAGCGTGAATGCAGACCCTGGACTGATGCACGTCATGCTCGACAACCTGCTCCGCAACGCCTGGAAGTTCACACGCGACACCCGTATGCCGCGCATTGCCTTTCTTGCTCGCCAGGAGGGTACACGCACGGTGTACTGCGTCGAGGATAACGGTGCCGGGCTCGACATGCGCTATGCGAACCGGCTCTTCGAACCCTTCTCCCGCCTGCACACCACGGAATCGTTCCCCGGAACGGGCATCGGCCTTGCCACGGTCAAGCGCATCGTCACTCGTCATGATGGCCGGATTTGGGTGGAGTCCCGCCCAGGCGAGGGAGCACGCTTCCATTTCACCCTGAGCCATTGAGTGAATCGAGGCAATGCGGGCTAAAACGGAACCAGTTCGCAAAAAGCAACAAGCCGACGAAGCGACTTTTGTGCACCGCAGTATAATGCCCGCAGACTCCAGGCTGACGCGCCTTGCCGCGCCCTCGGAGCGGATGCCGCACACCAGACCCTGACCTCTCCCCCTATTCCATCCCCAGGTTTCCATCATGAAAGAGAAACACTACCTGACACCGCTGCTGGAGCCACGCTCGGTAGGCATCATCGGCGCCAGCGAACGCGAGGCGTCGCTCGGCAGCGTGCTGATGCGCAACATGCTCGAAGCCGGCTACAAGGGCAAACTGTTCGCGATCAACCCCAAGCACGACAAAGTGCATGGGGTTGCCTGCTACAAATCGGTGGAGGACGTGCCGCAACGACTCGATCTCGTCGTAATTGCGGTGCGTGCCGAGAAGGCGCCCGCAATCATGGAGAGCTGTGGGCGGGCCGGCGCCAAAGCGGTAATCATCCTGTCGGCAGGCTTCTCCGAGGCCGGACCGCGCGGTGCACTGCTCGAACGCCAGGTGATCGATGCTGCTCAACGTCACAAGATCCGTCTGCTTGGCCCCAACTGTCTGGGCGTGATGCGCCCGCAACTCGGCGTCAATGCCACCTTTGCCCATGCCAGCGCACTCAAGGGCAGCATTGGCCTGATCTCGCAATCGGGTGCGCTATGCGCGGCGATCCTCGACTGGGCAAAGCCTAACAACGTCGGTTTCTCGTCGGTCGTCTCCCTGGGGTCTTCCTCGGACATCGATTTCGGCGAGGTGCTCGAGTACATGATCTCGGACCCGCGTACCGAGAGCATCTTTCTCTACGTCGAGGGCATCCGCGACCCACGCCGCTTCATGAGCGCCCTGCGCGGCGCGGCGCGTGTGAAACCGGTGCTGCTGATCAAGGCTGGCCGCCACCCCGAGGCGTCGAACGCCATCCTGTCACACACCGGCGCCCCCATCGGTGACGACGCCATCTTCGACGCGGCACTTCGTCGCGCCGGTGTCATCCGCCTGTACAACCTCGGCCAGCTCTTCGCCGCAGCCAATGCCCTGTTCTCGCACTTCCGCCCGCGCGGCAACCGTCTGGCGATCATCACCAACGGCGGTGGCCCCGGCGTGATGGCGGCCGACCGCGCGCTCGACATCGGCATCCCGCTGTCCCAGTTCTCCGAAGGCACGATGGAGAAGCTCAATGCAGCGCTGCCTGCGAGCTGGTCGCGTGGCAACCCGGTGGACATCCTTGGCGACGCCGACCCGGAGCGCTACGGCAAGGCGCTCAAGGCAGTACTCGAAGGCCCCAACGTCGATGGCGTGCTGGTCATGCTGACCCCGCAGGCAATGAGCAACCCGACGGGCGTGGCCGAGGTCATCATCGAACTGGAAAAAACCGCAGACAAGCCCGTTGTCGCATGCTGGATGGGCGAGGACCTCGTCGGCGAGGCACGCCAGAAGTTCAGCGCGGCGGGCATCCCGCACTTCCGCACTCCCGAGCCGGCGGTCGAGCTGTTCAGTCACATCTCGGCCTACTACCAGAACCAGAAATTGCTGATGCAGACGCCGTCCTCGCTGTCGGACCTGCCCGCACCGTCGATCGAGAGCGCACGCCTGGTCATCGAGATGGCGCTCAACGAGCGCCGCAAGAAGCTGAACGAGATGGAGTCGAAGGCGCTGCTCGCCGCCTTCCGCATCCCGATCGCGCAGACCGTGGTCGCGCGCTCGGCGGCCGAGGCCATGGTGCTGTCGGCCGAGATCGGGCTACCAGTGGTCATGAAGATCGACTCGCCAAACGTCAAGCACAAGTCGGACGTCGGCGGCGTACGCCTGAACATCCGCAGCCTGGCTGCGGTGCGCTCGACTTACCAGGAGATCCTGGACGAGGTGAAGCGTGCACAGCCCGAAGCGGTGATCAACGGTATCGCGATCGAACCGATGATCCAGAAACGCAACGGCCGCGAACTGGTGGTTGGCGTCAAGCGCGACCCCGTGTTCGGCCCCGCGATCAGCTTTGGCGAGGGCGGCAACCTGGTGGAAGCCAACCGCGACATCGCAGTGGCCCTGCCCCCGCTCAACAGCTTCCTGGTCCGCGACATGATCCGCTCCACGCGCATCGCGTCACGCCTGGGCGAGTTCCGCAACATGCCTGCAGTGGACATGGATGCGCTCGAACTCGTGCTGCTGCGCGTATCGGAGATGGTCTGCGAATTGCCGTGGATCACAGAGATGGAGATCAACCCGCTCATCGTCGATGAGAACGGTGTGGTGGCGGTCGACGCCAGCATCAGCGTGGAAAACGTATCGCCGACGGCGGATCGCTATGACCACATGGCGATCCACCCCTACCCGTCGCACCTCATCAGCACCTGGACCGTGCCCGACGGGACGACGGTGACCATCCGCCCGATCAAGCCCGAGGATGCCGAACTCGAAGTCGAGTTCGTGCGCGGTCTATCGGCCGAGACCAAGTACTACCGCTTCATGAACACGATGCGTGAGCTACCGCCGGCGATGGTTGCGCGCCTGACACAGATCGACTACGACCGCGAGATGGCCTTCGTCGCCACGCTGATGGTCGAAGGCGTCGAGAAGGAAATCGGTGTGTGCCGCTACGCGGTCAACCCGGATGGCGAATCCTGCGAGTTTGCCGTGGTGGTCGCCGATGACTGGCAACACCGCGGCCTGGCTCGCAAGTTGATGGGTGTGCTCATCGAGACCGCACGCAGCCGCGGCATCCAGTACATGAACGGCGTCTTCCTCGCCAATAACGAACGCATGCTCAAGTTCGTGCAGAAACTTGGCTTCGTGCTCAGCAACGACCCTGAGGACAGCTCGGTCAAGCTCGGCGTACTGCCGCTTCAGGACTGAACGATGAAAGCCGGCATCGAGCACATCGACTTTCATGGTCTGCCCGCGCTGAGCCTGAGCACGCGTGCAGGCGCGCGCGCGGTCGTCAGCCTGTTTGGCGGCCAGGTCCTGTCATGGACGCCACCAGGCGGCGGCGAGCGCATCTACCTGAGCCCCACGGCGGTCCTGGATGGCCACACGCCGATCCGTGGCGGCATACCCGTATGCTTTCCTCAGTTTGCCGCGCAAGGCGCGCTGCCACGCCACGGTTTTGCACGCAATGCCATATGGCAGGTAGAGACCGAACGCAGCGATGACGACTTTGCCCTCGTTACGCTCGGCTTGCGCGATGATGTTGCCAGCCGAGCGCTGTGGCCGCACGCATTCCACGTCGAGTTGGGCATCCTGGTTGAAGACAGCCGCCTGGACATCGAGATCGAGATCGAGAATACCGGCGATGCGGCCTTCGAGTTCACCGCAGCGCTGCACACCTACCTCGCAGTGCGCGAGGTCGAAGAATCCCGCCTGGAGGGGCTGCATGGCCACATCTTCCACGACATGAACGCTGACGGGCAGATGGTGCGGGAAAGTGGCGACGTTGTACTGGTCGAAGGCGAGGTCGATCGTATCTATCGCGACGTCAAGCGTCCCTTGCTGCTGCGTGAGTATGACCGCAGCCTGGGCATCAACACCGAAGGCTTCCCCGATGTCGTGGTATGGAACCCCTGGGAGGAGCGCAGTGCGGCGCTTCCCGACATGCCGAACGACGGCTTCCGCCGCATGCTTTGCGTCGAGGCCGCAGCGGCAGTCGCCCCGGTGACGCTGCCTGCGGGCAAGATCTGGCTCGGCAGGCAGACCCTGGTCGCGCTCTGATCAGCGCGGGGCGCCATCCACAATGGCGGCGCCCCTCAAGCCCCGGACGAGCGGCCACGAGAATGCGCAGGCCGCCAAAGTGAACGCACAAATGCAAAAAGAGGCCTGAGCCTCTTTTTGCATTTGTGCGTCGCTAAATCAACGACGCACAAGAATATCTGGAGCGGGAAACGAGTCTCGAACTCGCGACCTCAACCTTGGCAAGGTTGCGCTCTACCAACTGAGCTATTCCCGCTTTAACGACAGGGCGCAAATTATAGCAACTTTGCAACCACATCGCAACACTACAAAACTACTTTTTACTACTGGAGGCGCGACTCGGAATCGAACCGGGGTACACGGCTTTGCAGGCCGCTGCATAACCACTCTGCCATCGCGCCACGACCATTTTGGCCGGCTGCCCCTGGCCTCAGCCCGGAGCCGCCTTCCAGACCAAGCAAAGCGCTTGGCCAACGAATACTTGGAGCGGGAAACGAGTCTCGAACTCGCGACCTCAACCTTGGCAAGGTTGCGCTCTACCAACTGAGCTATTCCCGCTCGGGAAAGACCGCCATTATAGGCAAGTTTTTTAATTCGTCAACCGCAATCACAAAATTAGTTCGTGTTCGTTGCATTCACTGGCGTAGCGCAACACTCAGTCACCGCCCTTATCAAGCAACAAAGGCATCGCTCGGTGCAAGTAGTAACCCATCGACCACAGGGTGAGGCCTGCTGCGACATAGATGAGGATGGTACCAACCAGCACCATGTCGATACCGAGCACGGGGGCGTTGAACAGCAGCATGGGGATCGCCGCCATCTGCGCCGCAGTCTTGAGTTTGCCGACAAAGGCTACGGCAACACTTGCCGATTGCCCAACCCTTGCCATCCACTCGCGCAGTGCCGAGATCGTGATTTCGCGGCCGATGATCACCACTGCAATAAGCGCATCTACGCGCGACAGTTGCACAAGCAGGATCAACGCCGCCGCCACCATCAGCTTGTCCGCTACCGGATCGAGAAAGGCACCGAAAGCCGAGGTCTGCCCCAGGGCGCGTGCAAGGTAGCCGTCGAACCAGTCTGTGACGGCGGCTACCACGAAGATGATCGTGGCGATCAGGTTCTTGGTTTCGACCGACAACGCCCCGTCGGACAAATAGAAGACGCCGACGAAGACCGGGATGAGAACGATGCGCGCCCAGGTCAGCGCGTTTGGGATGTTGAGCGGCATGCCGGGGGGCGTTTCGCATGAGGAAAGGGGACGCGCAGTATATCAGTCCCACTCAAGCCGATGCCCCGGACGGCGTCACCTGGATCGCCGGGCGGGCATCAAGGCTTGAGCGGCTCCCAGCCAGGGTGGTCGTATTCACGCCCGTAGTAGTTGAGTGTTTCAACCACTCGCATCAAACCCAGCCGCTTGGCCGGCGCGCGCGGCGCATCGCGCATCAACTGTACGCCATCGGTAATGTCGCCGAGCAGCCACTGGAGATGACGGCCTGCCCTGTTGTGAAAGTCACGTCCGGCACTGATGGCCTGCACCTGCTGTTCGATCTTTGCAGCCAGTGCGACGTAGTCCGCTTCCGCGACCGGCTGCCCGCCCTCCATGCCCTGTGCGAGCAGAGCGCGCAGATCAAGCATGCCGGCGCGCAGGCGCTCATCGGCCGGACGGGGAATCTCGTCGGCAGGGGTACTCAGGCGGGGCGCCGCACGCGAGTCGGAATCCGCGTATACCGGCGCAGGCCCCGCAAACCCGAGGCCGACCACCACTGCAAGCATGGGTAGGAACTGCATGCTGACTCTCCAGGAGGAATCGAATTGCGTCCATGCTATCGACTTCGTCCGCCGTACTGCTTGAACTGGATCAAGTTCATTCAGCCGCATGAGGCGATACTCGATATTCACGGTAGCGGCGGCTGCGCTCGCACCACCGCAACACGCTGCTTGAGCGCATCGGCGTACAGCAGCAAGCTACCGTGTGCCCACTGCCCGACGTGGATCACATCCGCCCAGCCGGCATCGTCAGGCAGCAGCTGGGGCAGGACGTTGGGTCGATCGAGCAACCGCGCCTCATCGAGCATGTTGCCCTCCAGCCTGGGGAACAGGGCGAAGTACAGCAGGTCGCCTTCGATGAGCTCGTTCAGGAAGTGCGTCCCGAGTGAGACATCGGGGATCAGGTTGTCGTGCATGGCCACGATCTCGCACAGTGCGGCGATGTGGTTGATCTCCGAGAACAGCACCGGTATGCCGAGAAACGGATCGCGTGATCCCCAGCGCCCGGGGCCCAGCATCAGTACGCAGCGTCCTGCTGCAAGCCCATTGAGCCGGCCGATCACCCGCGTGACGGCAAGGCGCTGCGACTGGTTGAGTACCCCGAACGCGGCGGGCCTGACGTGGATGACCCAATCCGGCTGGATGACTCGACTCGGACCGATCACCGCACCACGGGCGCACACAAGTTGCTCTGCCTCCGCGGGAGGCTCCGCATCGGCCACTCCTTCTACACTGCGGACCTGCATCGGCCGGCACTGGAGCA
Source organism: Thauera sp. 27 (assembly GCF_000310125.2). Lineage (NCBI taxonomy): Bacteria > Pseudomonadati > Pseudomonadota > Betaproteobacteria > Rhodocyclales > Zoogloeaceae > Thauera > Thauera sp. 27. Next base: position 55,755 of record NZ_AMXB01000021.1, on the reverse strand, counting down.
GGTTGACACGGTAGCTGCCATCGGCGAGCACATTGAGGGCAAACTCTGTCTCCACGGGATGCGCATAAGCGGCATGCAGCGTTGCCAGCAGCGCTCGCAGATCAGCGACAAAGGGCGTGCGTGCAATCAGACCATCGAAAGTCAGGAAAGGCGGACGCCCCGGTTCCTCGCGGGTTGTGAACAGATCGAAGGGGAACCCTTCCTGGCCCCTGACCAGGTCGGCAAAGACACCCGAGACGACGGCATTGCGCTCGAGATCGAGCGTATCCATGCGCCTTTGGGCATGGCGGGCGATCGCGCCGAAGTTTGTCTCCGGGCGGAGCTCCGGCGCGTTCAGCGCCACCAGCCGGGTATAGTCGTCATCCGAGCGATCCACTGCACGCGTACCCAAGCCTGCAACCAGCCTTACCACGCCTGCCCTCATGTCGATCTGCGGGTTCCATGGATAGGGATTGACCGACAGCCCCACCCCTGCCGCATGCGGATGGAAGTAACGGCCGCCGGCCGTTCCCGAGACGCGCATGATCAGCAAGGCCATCTGCTCGTGTTCGTCGAGCAGGCCGCGGCGCTTGCGGTAGCGCAGTGCCTGCTCGGACAGGCTGCTCGCATAGACAGCCCTCACCGCGTCGAGCAGATCGGCGAGCCGCCGTTCGCGCGTACCCTGATTGACGCAGAACACGCTGTCGTACTGTCCCGCGAAGGCATTGCCATAGCGGTCTTCAAGGCGCGAGCTGGAGCGCACGATGAAAGGCCACTCGCGGAAGTAGTCCAGCATGGCCTCGAACTGGCGCAAGGTGCTATCCGGGAAAGTCCCCTTCAGGATGCGCTGGCGCGCACCCTGCTCGCCGTCCAGCCCCTGCAGGAAGCCCGCATCCTCGCGCTGGCGCCGCCGCACCCACCACAGCCCATTGCTGACGAAGAAGGTGTCGAACACCTCGGTGCCGACATAGAAGGAGTCGTGCGCCTCCATTCGCGCGTGCAGCGCGGGGGCATCGCGGCGCAGCACCGCGCGCGCAACCAGCATGCCCGCGGCCTTGCCGCCGATCGTACCGATACCAATCATGCGCGCGCGGACGGCGATCAGATCCTCGAGGCCAAGGTAGCGCGCGATCAGCCCCTGCAGACCTGGTTCATCGGGAAACAGCATGCACGCAAGACGTGCGAACGCTTCGGCCTCCGCGGTGGTGTCCGGCACACCGGCCTCGCGCAGGGCGACGAGCGTGCGTGCAGCGTCGAACAAATGCTGCCAGTGGCTTCGGATCTGCTCGTCCTCGAGCCCCGGCCAGCCCGACCCGGCGAGGATCTCAGCGACGGTGCCGCTGTCGGCTACTGGACGGAAATGGTCGCCCGCGTCCCAGGCGTGGATCAGGTTCATCACCGCCGCGGAACGGTGCTGCACCTTGATCGGCCGAACATAGAGCCGGTCGCGGCAACGGAAGACGTCGAGCAGGTACTGCGTGGTTTCGGTGATCATGCCCATGCCCGCGCGTGCATGGCGGTGCCGCAGCACGGCGAAGTAGGTCACCGTATCCAGATCGAACAGGCGCGGGCAGGTAAGCCTGAAGAAGTTGCCCATCATGCGATCCGACTGCCAGGCATCTGCCAGTTCCGACAGGCAATCGAAGATGTACATCGTCTCGGGTCCGGCCGCCTCGATCACCGAGTGCACCTGATCGACGAAGGCGTCGAAACCCGCCGCGGGCTGCGGATAGTGAATCTCCGCCCCGCTCCCTGCATCGAGCAAGGCGCGATGGGACGCGAAGCGGAAATAGACCAGACGCCGACACTGCGCCCGCGCGGCATGCGCATAGGGCGTCACCAGCGCCTGGTAGTCGTCGAGCGACTGGACCTGCCAGACGATGTTGTCACCGCGCGCCACCCCGCTGATGACAGCATCGAGTGAGCTCAGGCCGGTGGTGGGAGCGAACTCGGCGGACTGGGAAGCAGGGTGCGGCGTCATGAGGACCCCCGGCAGCGAGGAAGAGAAGCCGGCGCGAAGAAGGGAACTTCCTCCGGCGTGGACAGACCCAGACCCGATGGTATTCCTTTGTCCAGCCCATGGCTGCAGACACCTCCAGCCGGACTAGCCCAGACAAGCGCGTATACTGCGCGCCCCACTAAGGATCGAACCGATGCACCGTATGAAACCGACCGCCCGCGTTGCCCTGACTGCCCTGTTTGCGCTGAGCCTGACGGCGTGTTCGCAGAAGGTCGAGGATACCCACCCGGACCAGCCCGTTACCAAGCGCCAGGAAGCCTTCAAGGCCATGCTGCGGACCTTCGAGCCGATGGGCACGATGCTGCGTACCGAGCGCTTCGACGCCGACGCATTCGCGCGCCTCGCGCAGCAGTTGAACACCCTGCGCGACCAGCCCTGGGCACACTTCGGTGCGGACACGAACTACCCGCCAACCAAGGCCAAAGCCGCCGTGTGGCAGAAGCCAGACGAGTTCGAAGCCAAGCGAGTGCGTTTCTTTGAAGCAACGGATGCCTTGCTGGCAGCGGCCGAGCGCCGCACCCAGGCCGACGCCCGCAGCGCATACGAGGCGGTTCAGAACAGCTGCAAGGCCTGCCACAACGACTTCCGCCGCTGATACAACCAGCGCACGAAGGCTGCAACGGCGAAGCGAGCGCGAGGGAAAAGGCGAAGCGGGCCCGCGGATTCAGTCGTGGCGACACTGCCGGGGGTGGATCGCTGAGGGGGACGATCGTACAGTTTTCACGATGCGGCCCCGCTTCGCAGTTCACTTAAAAGCAAGCACCATGCCAAAACTTTGAACTCTTTCGATTCAAACACTTGCACGATCGACCGGCTCGTTTGAGCTGACACAGCACTGCCTAAATCTGCAGACATACCGCCACCAATGACAGAGGCGGCAGCACCTGGCAGCGGCAACGTCCTGCGCGCCTCACGCGAGCGTGGCTGCTCCATGATCAACCAGACCCAGGTCCTTGAGCCGTCGATACAGGGTGCGCTCGCTTATTCCGAGGCGTGCTGCAAGCTCACGACGGCTGCCGCGGTGGCTGCGCACCGCCCGCAGTAGCGCCTGGCGCTGAACTTCGAGCAGATCCAGCACGGGCGCCGTAGGCTCGATAGCGGATTCGCGATCCGAGGCCCCTGCCTCAGTCAGATCCAGGTCCGCCTCCGGATACAGTAGATCCTCTGCCAGGTGCTCGAGCCCGATGGTTTCGCCGTCGCACATCAGGCTGGCCCGCTCGAGCACGTTGCGCAGTTCTCGCACGTTGCCCGGAAAGGGGTAGCGCGCAAGTGCCTGCAACGCGGCCGCGGAGAGCGCCAGACGGCGGTTAGGTGCCACGCGCTCGAGCAATGACGCGATCAGCAGCGGCAGATCCCCTTCGCGCTCGCGCAGCGCCGGAACCCGAATCGGGAACGTGTTGATACGGAAATACAGATCCTGACGGAAGCCGCCCTCCACGATCATGCGCTTGAGCGGCCTGTGCGTTGCCGACACCAAGCGAATATCGGCCCGGCGCAATTCGGTGGAGCCGACACGACGATAGGTGCCGGTCTCGAGCAGGCGTAGCAGCTTGACCTGCATGCCGAGGGGAATGTCGCCGACCTCGTCCAGGAAAAGTGTCCCACCACTCGCCGCCTCAACCAGGCCGGGCTTGCGTGCGCTGGCGCCGGTGAACGCCCCGCGTTCGTGGCCGAAGACCTCACTCTCGAACAAGGTCTCTGGCAGGCCGGAACAATCGACCACCACGAAGGGACGGTCGGCGCGCCGACTCGCCTCATGAACCGCGCTGGCAAGGAGCTCCTTGCCCGTACCCGACTCGCCCTGCAGCAGCACACTGGCGTCAGAAGGCGCAACCCGCGCAATGAGCTCCAGCATGCGTTGGAATGCGGGCGAGCGGCCGATCAGGCCGCGATGATCCGAAACGCCGCGCGCAACATGCATTGGCTCCATCTTCTCGATGAACCAGGCAATCTCACCATCGGCGTCGCGCACCGGCGAAAGTTCAATGTTGACGTACTCCTCTCCGCGCGGCGTGTGATGAAGGTGCAACACGCGCTCGCGCTGCCCAGAACTCAGACTGCGCGCCAGCGGGCAGGACTCGCCAGCACGGTCACAGGGTACGCTGTAGCGGTGAGAAACCTCGTAGCAGGTCCGCCCCACGACGCTGGCACCATCCGCGCATGAACGCCGGTAAGCCTCGTTGGCGGCAATGATGCGGTAATCACGGTCGCACAGAATGTGCGGTTCAGGCAGCGTCTCCAGAAATGAGACCAGCTCAGGCAGCGGGCGCGAGTCGTGTGGCATGGCTGTCACCAATGGCAGATGTCTGCCGAAAGTCTGCCGGCTGCGAGCCCTGACGGTCAATGATCACGATCGAAGGCACGCAAGCTCATGCACGTCCCCCCTCCCCGCTGCGACACAGATACCCCTTCTAATAGTAAGTATTTCCTTATATAGTCATGTTTAGAACTATTCGAGTCCCTGGACCCCACGGAGATGAAGGAGGAACACATGAGACAAACGGCATCTGACAAGCCCGACGAGCGGCCTTGCGACAGCACACGGCGTCGGCTGCTATTCGGCGCCTCTGCCCTGCCGGTTGCGGCAGGCTTGGGCTTGACCGTCCCCGCAGGTAAAGCGGGTGCGAGCATCAAGACCAGCGCACGCGTCGTGATCGCCGGCAGCGGCTTGGCCGGCATCGCCGTGGCGAACCGCCTCGCCCGCGAACTGGACGGCGCCAGCATCACCATTGTCGACCGCAAGGAAGTTCACAACTACCAGCCTGGCTACACCTTGGTCGCCACTGGCGTATGGCCGGTTGACAAAGTCATCGACCGCAACAGCGATCTCCAGCCCCGTGGCATCGAGTGGGTGAAGGAGATGGTCGCCGAGTTCGACCCCGACGCCAATGCCGTGGTCACCGACAGCGGCCGCCGCATCGGCTACGATTACCTCATCGTCGCCACCGGCGTCCACCTCGACTACAGCCAGATCGAGGGCATGGACGTAGACGCGATCGGCCGCAACGGCCTGACCAGCGTTTATCCGAGCTCGGACGCTGCCGTGGCGACCTGGAAGGCGATGGACGAATTCAGGCGCAAGGGCGGCAAGGCCTTGATGACCTTGCCTGCCACCCCGATCAAGTGCGCCGGGGCGCCGCTCAAGACGACCTTCATGCTGGTCGACCGCCTGCGCCAGGCAGGTACGCTGGCGTCGTCCGAGGTGTCCTTCCATTCAGCCCTTGGCGTCGTCTTCAGCGTGCCCAAGATCAACGACAAGGTGCTGGCGGACTGGGCTGCACAGAACGTCGAAGTGGTCTTCAACAGCAAGCTCGTCGGCGTCGACATCGCCGCCCGCCGCGCCACCCTGGTCACGCCGGATGGCCAGCGCGTCGAGGAAGACTACGACTTCATTCACGTCGTGCCGCCCATGCGTGCGCCGGACGCGGTCAAGAACAGTCCGCTCGCCTGGCAGGAGGGCAACTTCGCCGCTGGCGGCTGGCTTGAGGTCGACCGCCAGACCCTGCGCCATCGGCGCTACCCGAACGTCTTCGGCCTCGGCGACATCAACGGCACGCCGCGCGGCAAGACCGCCGCCACCGTCAAGAAGAGCGTGCCGATGGTCACCCAGAACCTGATCGACGTCATCGCCGGTCGCGAGCCCTCGCAGCTGTTCGACGGCTACACCTCGTGCCCGATGATCCTGCGCGAGGGCTCGGCGATGCTCATCGAGTTCGACTACGACGGCAAGCTCACCCCATCGCTACCGATGATCGACCCGATGCAGGAAAGCTACTTCGCCTGGGTCATGAAATACCGCCTGCTCAAGCCCGCCTACATGGCGGTCGCCAAGGGCCGGGTCTGAAGGGAGACGAGACATGTACGAAATCTGGTTGACGCTGAATATCCTGTTCGAACTCGGGCTGATGTACCTGCCGGTGGTGGTGGGCACCGCCGCACTGTGGCTGGTGCTCATGGTGGTCGCCGCCCGCCGCGGCCAGCCGGCCTGGTGCAAGGCCATCAAGCCCGCGATCGTGGTCGGCCTCGCTGTCACCGCAATCACGTTTGCGATCACTCCCGGGCTGACGCAATCCTCCTTTGCCAACGTGAGCTACTGGGTGGACTGGGGTAACCTGCTGCTTTATGCCGCTTCCTTCGGCGCCGTCGGTGCGGCACTTGCCTGGCCGCTGGCGGCGACGATGTGCCGGCAGGCCTGACCCAGCCGCACGGCACCGAACGCAGGCTGGGCCCGGCACCGAGGGCGCGACTGCGCTAAACTCCGTGCGCTCGCGGGGCGCCCCGATGCGGCGCCCCGGCTGAACAACATCACGGAGAAACGAATGAGCCTTCTGGCCCAACTCAAGAAGGATTCCCTGCTCGCACGCAAGGCCGCCGACGGCGTGCGCGCCACCCTGCTGAGCACTCTCATCGGCGAAGCCGAAATGGTCGGCAAGAACGCCGGAAACCGCGAAAGCAGCGACGACGAAGTCCAGCAGACGATCCGCAAGTTCCTCAAGAACAACCAGGAAGCACTGGGCGTGATCAAGGATGCGGGCCGCCGCGCAGTGCTCGAGCAGGAGTCCGCCATCCTCACCGCCTATCTGCCGCCGATGGCAACCGAAGAGGAGGTGAAGGCCTTCATCGCCGACACCGTCGCCGGTCTGGCCGAGCGCAGCCCCAAGCAGATGGGCGTGGTGATGGGCGCGCTGAAGGCAAAGTACGGCAGCGGCTTCGACGCCAAGCAAGCCAACGCCTGGGTGAAGGCCGCACTCGGCTGACGCCGCTCCCGGCCGGCGCTGCCGCCGGGGCCGCAGCCTGCGATCAGGCTGCCTCGTATAGGCGCCCCTGCCAGCTTCCCCGCCGCGCCAGCTCGGCGCTGAGCCGCGGCGCCAGTTCGGCCAGCCGCATGTTCCACTGCGGGGCAAGCTTGAGCGCAGGCGGTACCTCGCTACCCAGGCGCTGCAACATGATGTGCGGCGCCAACCGCTCCACGAAATCGGCCAGCAGCTCGATGTACGCCTCCTCGTCCAGCAGGGGTACGGAGGCGGGATCCCGCTGCCAGTCGCGTGCCATCGCCGTGCCGCGCACCAGCTGCAGTTGGTGCAGTTTCAAGGCTGCCAGCGGCAGCACGGAGAGCCGCCGCGCCGCATCGAGCATGCCCGTGCGGGTTTCTCCGGGCAGGCCGAGGATCAGGTGGGCGGTGCTCTCCAGGCCGCGCGCAGCGGCGCGGCGGATGGCGTCCTCGCTGCAGGCGAAGTCGTGACCGCGGTTGACCCGCCGAAGCGCCTCGTCGTCGCAAGACTCGACACCGATCTCCAGCTCCACGATATGCTCGCGCGCAAGTTCAGCCAGGTAGTCGAGCACCGCCTCCGGCAGGCAATCCGGCCGCGTGCCGATCGCCAGTCCGCTGATGCGCGGATGCGCGAGCGCCTCGTCATATACCGCTTTCAAGCGTTCGAATTCACCATAGGTGTTGGTGTAGCTCTGGAAATAGGCGATGAAACGCACGCTGTTGGGATAGCGCCGGTCCAGAAAGCGCAGCCCGGTGTCGATCTGCGCATGGATCGAATCGCGGCGATCGAGATAGCCGGGGGTGAATCCGGCATTGTTGCAAAAGGTGCAGCCGCCCTGCCCCAGGGTGCCGTCGCGGTTCGGGCAGGTGAAGCCGGCGGTCACCGACACCTTCTGCACGCGCCCGCCGTAGCGCCGCTTCACATGGTCATTCCAGGCGTTGTAGCGGCGCCCACCGAAGGGCGAGCTGATCTCGGTAGCGACGGATGCGGCGGCGAGGTGCATGGGTACGGCCTGGGCGGGGCAGATCGGAGGCGGCGCAGTATGCGCCCGGCCCCGGCCGCCGCCCTTGACCAGGCGCAAATCGCTCCCCGACTTCAATGCAAAGCGGCGTGGATCTGTTCGGCCAGCTTGCGGCTGACGCCATCGACGCGGCACAGATCCTCCACCGTGGCGTCGCGCACACCGTCGAGGCCGCCGAATGCGGCGAGCAGGTTGCGCCGGCGTGACGGGCCGACGCCAGGGATGTCCTCGAGTTTGGAGCCTACGCGCGCCTTGCCGCGCTTGGCGCGGTGGCCGGTGATGGCGAAACGGTGGGCCTCGTCGCGGATTTCCACGATCAGGTGCAGCGCGGCCGATTCGCCGCCAAGTGCCAGCCCCTCGCGACCGTCCGGGAAGATCAGCGTTTCCAGCCCGGCCTTGCGACCCTCGCCCTTGGCCACACCGACCATCGCCACCGACTCGAGGCCGACCTCGGCGAGAATGGCGCGCGCGGCGCTGACCTGGCCCTTGCCGCCGTCGATCAGGATCAGGTCGGGACACACTCCCTCACCCGCCGCGACCTTGCCGTAGCGGCGCTCCAGCGCCTGACGCATCGCGGCGAAGTCATCGCCCGGGGTAATGCCGGTGATGTTGTAGCGGCGGTACTCGGCGCGCTTCATGGCGCCCGCCTCGCACACCACGCACGACGCTACCGTAGCCTCGCCCATGGTGTGGCTGATGTCGAAGCATTCGATGCGCTGCGGCGCCTCGTCCATGCCCAGCACCTCGCGCAGGGCTTCAAGGCGCTGCTCGATGCGGCCGGTGTCGCGCGCACGAGCCTGAATGGCGAGGCGAGCGTTCTTCTCTGCCATCTCCATCCAGGCTTTCTCGGCGGCGAAGCGCGGCGACACCACGCCGGGCGGGCGGTCGGTGATCTCGGCCAGCGTTTCCTTGACCGCCTCAGGCGGGAGATTCACCAAAATGCGCGCAGGGATGGGGTGCTGGCTGTAGTGCTGCTCGACGAAGGCGAGCAGGCTGTCCGCAGCGCCTGACACCGCCGCACCGCTGGGAAACTGCGGCCGGTCGCCGAGGTGGCGGCCGCCGCGTACCATGGCGATGTTCACGCAGGTCATGCCGTCCTCCTCGATTGCAGCAAGCACGTCGACATCCTCATCCTTGCGGCTGTCTACGAACTGCTTGTGCAGCACCGCCTGCAGCACACGTACCTGGTCGCGACAGGCGGCGGCCTCCTCGAAGGCGAGGCGCTCGGCGGCAGCCTGCATGCGGTTCGTCAGGTCATCGATCACCTCGCTCGCCTGGCCGTCGAGAAAGCGCGTTGCTAGCCGGACGTCGGCCGCATAGGCCTCGGCTTCGACAAGGCCGACGCAGGGCGCAGTACAGCGCTTGATCTGGTGCAGCAGGCAGGGCCGCGAGCGGTTCGCGTAGACGGTGTTCTCGCAGGTGCGCAGCTGAAAGGTCTTCTGCAACAGGTGGATGCTCTCGCGCACCGCCCAGGCGTTCGGGAAGGGGCCGAAGTAGCGCGCGCCCTTGGTGAAGGCGCCGCGGTGGTAGGCCAGACGCGGAAACTCGTCAGCCGAGAGCTCGATGTAGGGGTAGGTCTTGTCGTCGCGGAAGAGGATGTTGTAGCGCGGCGCCAAGCTCTTGATGAGGTTGTTCTCGAGGATCAGGGCCTCGGCCTCGGAGCGTGTGGCGGTGATGTCCACGCGCAGCACCTGGGCAACCATCATGGCGATGCGCGGGCTGGAAACGGTCTTCTGGAAGTAGCTGGAGACGCGGCGCTTGAGGTTCTTGGCCTTGCCGACGTAGAGCACCTTGTCGTCGGCGCCGATCATGCGGTAGACGCCGGGCTCCTCGGTGAGGGTGCGCAGGAAGGGCTTTGGGTCGAAGGCGGCTGTTTCGTTCTTCGGGTCGGACATGCGCATACTCGTCGGCTGCTTCTGGCGCCAGCGGCGTTGGTGATGAAAAGCCGCTGCCTATGGGAATTATCCGTCCTGGCGCAGGACTTCGGTACGTTGCTGGCCGATGGTGGCTGCTGTCATCGCCGCGGTTGCGCTCATGTCTTCGGGAATGGACGCGAGAAGCCCGCGGGCCTGGACATAGGGGGCGTGCAGTTCGAGTGCGAAAGGGTCGACAAGCCAGGCGGGGCGGGTCGTACCCGGCCCGATTGCGGCCAGGCGGGCAAGGCTGTCGGCGTCGGCGACCGGGGCCCAGCGGTCGAGCAGTTCGGCGGCGAGGTCCGGTCGATTGCACACCAGGAGCATGTCGCAGCCGGCGCCATATGCGGCCCTGGCGCGGCCGACGATGTCGCCGGCGACACGGGCGCCCTCCATGTTGAGGTCATCGCTGAAGATCACGCCCTTGAAGCCCAGACGCTCGCGCAACACGTCCCTGAGCCAGAACGACGAGAAGCCCGCCGGATGGGGTTCGGTGCTGGGGTCGGCATTGGGATAGATGACGTGGGCGGGCATCACACCGGCAAGCTGGCGGCCGAGACGATGGCGGTAGGGGGCGATGTCCTCGGCCCAGAGGGTATCGAAGTCGCGTTCGTCGACCGGTACGTCGTGGTGCGAGTCGGCCTCGACGAATCCGTGTCCGGGAAAGTGCTTGCCCACGCAGCCCATGCCGGCTTCGGCCATCCCAGCGCACAGTGCCTGCGCAAGTGCGGCGACGGCCCGCGGGTCGCGGTGGAAGGCGCGGTTGCCGATGGCGCTGCAGCAGCCGTAGTCGAGGTCGAGCACCGGCGTAAAGCTGAGATCGACGCCATGCGCCAGCAGCTCCGCGGCAAGCACGAATCCGGTGGCGCGGGCGGCATCGAGCGCGGCGAGGTGGTCCCGCTCCCACAAGGCACCGAGGCTGCGCATGGCCGGCAGGCGGGTGAAGCCGTCACTGCGAAAGCGCTGCACCCTGCCACCTTCGTGGTCGACCGCGATGATCAGCGCCGGATCGCGCAGCGCGCGGATCTCGGCGGTGAGGGCGCGCAGTTGGTCGGAACCGATGTAGTTGCGCGCAAACAGGATGACACCGCCGACCAGCGGGTCGAGCAGGCGTTCACGCTCCTCATCGGTCAATGCAGTGCCGGCAACGTCGATCATGACGGGGCCGCGCGGGCGGTGGATGGGCTGGGTCATGCTGTCGGCTCCGTTGCGCTCAGGCGCGCTCAATAAGCGCAAATGCAACGACGTTGTCGTCCTCATCGCTGATGCTCAGGTGCGCGCGCAATCCGTGCTCGCTCATGTGGGCAGCAAGGCGGTCATCATAGAGGTAACCAGGCTTGCCGAGCGCGTCGTGGCCCACGGCGACCGCGTGCAACGTGGCAGGCACGGCAACGCCGGTGCCAAGCGCCTTGCCAAAGGCCTCCTTGGCCGCGAAGCGCTTGGCGAGAAACCGCCCCGGGTCGCGATGGGCGCGCCAATCCGCCACCTCGCTGGCGGCGAGGATGCGCAAGGCAAAACGCTCGCCGTGGCGCTCGAGCGCGGCGCGCATGCGCTGCACGCGCACGATGTCGGTGCCGATACCGTGTATCACGCGCAGCCCTCCGCGAGCAGCATCAGGCCGTGAGCGCGGCTTCGCGCAGCAGCCGCTTCATCTCGGCCACCGCTTCGCGCAGGCCGACGAAGACCGAACGGCTGACGATCGAATGGCCGATGTGCAACTCGCGGATGCCAGGCAGGCGGGCAACCGGCTGGACGTTGTAGTAGTTCAGCGCATGGCCGGCGTTGAAGCGCATGCCGAGCCGGCGCACTGCTTCGCCGGCGATGCGGATCTTGTCGAGCTCGTCGACCACCGCCGGCGCCTCGGCATCACGGCCGGCGGCATGGAAGGCGTGGGCGTAGGGGCCGGTGTGGATCTCGCACACGCGCGCGCCGATGCGCGCAGCTGCCTCGATCTGCTCGAGCTCGGCATCGATGAACACGCTGGTGACGATGCCGGTGTCGGCCAGGCGGGCGATCACGTCACGCAGGCGCGTCTCCTGCGCCAGCACATCCAGCCCGCCCTCGGTGGTGACCTCGTGGCGTCCCTCGGGGACCAGCATGGCCATCTGCGGTTTGGTGCGGCAGGCGATGTCGACCATCTCGTCGGTGGCGGCCATCTCGAGGTTGAGCTTGACCTGGGTGAGTTCGGCGAGGCGGCGCACGTCGTCGTCGTTGATGTGGCGGCGGTCCTCACGCAGGTGGATGGTGATGCCGTCCGCACCGCCCAGATGGGCCTCGACCGCGGCCCACACCGGGTCAGGCTCCCAGGTGCGGCGCGCCTGGCGCAAGGTGGCAACGTGGTCGATATTGACGCCGAGTTCGATCATCAGAGTTCCTGCAGTTCCTTGAGCACCCGGCGCGATTGCAGCGGCTGGCCGCCCAGGGTGTGGTTGATGAGCATGCGCAGCAACTGCTTGGACTGGGCCAGCGTTTCCGCGCGCGAGAAATCGTCGGCGGCCATGTCGAGCAGGGTCTGCCCGGACAGCAGCGCCTGGTCACCGAGCGCAGCAGGGTCGACACCCTCCCCTTCAAGGGTTTCCAGGCGCAGCGGGCCGCGTTCGATAATGTAAATGTAGCGCCCTTCGGGGCGCACGGCACCGCCACCGTCGGCCTCGTTCGCGAGTCCAGCCTCATAGCCAAGGTCCTGCAGCAAGGCAAGCTCGAAGCGGCGCAGGATCGGTGGCTCGGATTCGCCGCGACCAAGGGCACGCACGGCCTTGGCGTAGGCGATGAAGAGCTCCGGGTGGGGATCTTCTCGGGCGGTCAGGCGCACCAGCAACTCGTTGAGGTAGTAGCCACAAATCAGCGCACGACCAGTGAGCAGTGGCTGTCCGCCCTGCCACTCGGCGCGCACGAGCGTCTTGACCTCGCCGCCGCCCGACCAGTCCATCGACAATGGCTGAAAGGCCATCAGCACCCCACGCAGCTGCGAATGCGGCCGGCGCGCCCCCTTGGCGACGAGCGCAACGCGGCCATGATCGCGCGCGAACACCTCTACGATCAGGCTCGTCTCACGCCAGGGATAGGTGTGCAGCACCCAGGCCGGTTGCTGCTCGACGCGCTGCTTGGCTGCCGCCATTGCCCTGCGCCCGGATCACTCGTAACCGAGGCTCTTCAGCGCGCGCTCGTCGTCGGCCCAGCCGCTCTTGATCTTGACCCAGACCTCGAGAAACACCTTGCCGTCGAACAGCTTCTCGAGCTCGACGCGCGCCTCGCTGGAGATGCGCTTGAGCTTCTCGCCGCCCTTGCCGATCACCATCGCCTTGTGGCCTGGCTTGTCGACGATCACTGCAGCGTGGATGCGACGCAGGTTGCCCTCGACCTCGAACTTCTCGATCTCCACCGCGATGCCGTAGGGCAGCTCGTCGCCGAGCAGGCGGAACAGCTTCTCGCGCAGGAATTCGGAGGCCAGGAAGCGTTCGCTGCGGTCGGTGATCTCGTCCTCCTCGAACATCGGCGTAGCCACGGGCAAGAGCGGCGTCGCCGCCTTGACCAGGGTGTCGACGTTGCGCCCCTTCTCCGCAGACAGCGGCACGATCTCGATGAACTCGCGTGCCTGGCGCACCTGGTCGATGAAGGGCAGCAGACGGGCCTTGTCCTTCAACTGATCGACCTTGTTGATCACCAGAATGACCTTGGACGTCTCCGGGATCACCGACAGCACCTTGCGGTCATCGTCGGTGAAGCGGCCAGCCTCGATGACGAAGAAGACCAGGTCCACATCGGCCAGCACCTGCGACACGGTGCGATTCATCGACCGGTTGAGGGCGTTGCGGTGATGCGTCTGGAAGCCCGGCGTGTCGACAAACACGAACTGCGCATCGGCTTCGGTGAGAATGCCGGTGACGCGATGGCGGGTGGTCTGCGCCTTGCTGGAGACGATACTGATCTTCTGCCCGATCAGGCGATTGAGCAGGGTCGACTTGCCGACGTTGGGGCGGCCGACAATGGCGACAAAGCCGGCGCGGAAGGCGCCGTCCGAGTTGCCGTCGGCCGGGCTGTCGAGAGTATGTTCGTTCATTGCTTCCTGAGTGCCGCGAGGGCGAGTTCGGCTGACTGTTGTTCGGCGATACGGCGGCTCGGGCCGCGGCCCAGCGTACGCACGCCAAGCTTGGGCACTTCGCAGGCCACCTCGAATTCCTGCGCATGGGCCTCGCCAAGCGCCTGCACCATCGAATAGGTCGGCACCGCGATCCTGCGCGCCTGCAGCCACTCCTGCAAGGCCGTCTTGGCATCCTTGCTCGGCCGCCGCGGATCGACTTCGGAGAGCAGTGGCGCATAAAGGCGGTCGATGACCTGCTTTGCAGCGTCGAAACCACCGTCGAGAAAGACCGCCGCAAAAACGGCCTCGAGCGCATCGGCCAGTATCGATGGCCGCTTGCTGCCACCCGACTTCAACTCGCCTTCGCCAAGGTGCAGGAACGCACCCAGCTCTAGCTCCAGGGCAATGCGATAGAGCGCGTCCTGGCGTACGAGAGAGGCACGGACGCGCGACAGGTCACCTTCGCGCAAACCACCGAAACGCTCGAACAGCGCAATCGAGATCACGCAGTTGAGGATGCTGTCGCCCAGGAACTCGAAGCGCTCGTTGTTGGGCTGGCCGAAGCTGCGGTGGGTCAGGGCCTCGCGCAGCAGCCGGGGATCACCGAATACGTGGCCCAGGCGCGACTGCAACTGATCGGGCGCCATGGGGTCAGCGCGCCTCGCTGTTCGGCTCGAAGTCGAACAGCAGGCTGACATTGGCAATGAGTGGCACCGTTCGCGAGTAGCGTGCGGAGATCTGCGTGCGCGACGCGGTCTTGTCGATCTTGAGGTCCGCGCCACGGATACTCTTCACGTCGTCGATCTGGCGTCGCGTGTCGAAGCCTCGGCGAAGATCCGCCACCGTTGCCCCTTTGTCGCCCTCGTCTGCAAGCACTACGAGGATACGTTTGATGGCGAGGTATTCGTTAAACACCGGCACCGTGCGAAAACCGAGGATCAACAGGAACGCAGCCAGTGTGCCGACCACGAGAACCCCGGTCAGCGTGACGCCGCGCTGTGACTTCATGCGCATGCTGATACCCCTCGATCAGTGGAAGCCGCCAATGCGCTTCATGTCGTTGAAGTTGAACCAGATGAAGAAAGCCTTGCCGACGATGTTCTGCTCCGGCACGAAGCCCCACACACGGCTGTCGCTGCTCGCATCGCGGTTATCGCCGAGTACGAAGTAGTGCCCCTGAGGCACGGTACAACTGACGCCGGCGCTGGTATAGGTGCAGTTCTCACGCCCGGGGAAATTCATCACCTGCGGGATGAAGGCCGGAGCGTCGCGCTCGATCAGGACCGAGTGCTCGACTGCGCCAAGGCGCTCGGTGAACTGAGGCGAATAGTACAACCTGTCCGGATGCAGGTAGGCGCCGACCTCCTCGATCGGCACCGGCTGGCCGTTGATGCTGAGACGCTTGTTCACGTATTCGACGCGGTCGCCCGGCAGCCCGACCACGCGCTTGATGTAGTCCAGCGAAGGGTCGGCCGGATAGCGGAACACCATCACGTCACCGCGCTCGGGGGCATTGATATCGATGACCTTCTGGTTGATCACCGGCAGCCGGATGCCATAGGTCCACTTGTTGACGAGGATGAAGTCGCCAACCAGCAGGGTCGGGATCATCGATCCGGAGGGGATCTTGAACGGCTCGACGATAAAGGAGCGCAAGCCGAACACGATCAGAATCACCGGGAAGAAGCTCGCGCCATATTCCACCCACCAAGGGTTCGGCGCGCCTGCCGCGCGCAGCTTGCGCGCATGGAAGCGATCCAGGAACCAGAGCGCACCGGTGGCGACAAGCAGCAGGAAGAGGATGAGTGCAAAATTCATGCGCTATCCGTCACTTGCCTTCGTCGGTGCGCAGCACGGCGAGGAAGGCTTCTTGCGGGATCTCGACGTTACCAACCTGCTTCATGCGCTTCTTGCCCTCCTTCTGCTTCTCGAGCAGCTTCTTCTTGCGGCTGATGTCGCCGCCGTAGCACTTGGCGAGCACATTCTTGCGCAAGGCCTTGATCGTCTCGCGGGCGATGATGTGGGCGCCGATCGCAGCCTGTACCGGCACGTCGAACATCTGGCGCGGAATCAGGCCACGCAGCTTGCTCGCCAGCTCGCGGCCGCGGTACTGCGCGCTGGCACGGTGCACGATCACCGACAGCGCATCGACCTTCTCGCCGCCGACCATCAGGTCGAGCTTGACCAGATCGGCCGTGCGGTATTCCTTGAAGTCATAGTCCAGTGACGCGTAGCCGCGCGACACCGACTTGAGCTTGTCGAAGAAGTCCATCACTACTTCGTTCATCGGCAGTTCGTAGATCAGCTGCACCTGGCGACCGTGGTAACGCATGTCGACCTGGTTGCCACGCTTCTGGTTGCACAGCGTGATCACCGGGCCGACGTAGTCCTGCGGCAGGAAGATGGTGGCGGTGATGATGGGCTCACGGATCTCCTGGTACTTGCCGGGTTCGGGCAGCTTGGCCGGGTTCTCGATACGGATGACGCTGCCGTCGTTGAGCACGACCTCGTACACCACCGTCGGCGCGGTGGTGATCAGGTCCATGTCGAATTCGCGCTCCAGGCGCTCCTGCACGATGTCCATGTGCAGCAGGCCGAGGAAGCCGCAACGGAAACCAAAGCCCAATGCCTGCGAAACCTCGGGTTCGAACTGCAACGAAGCATCGTTGAGGCGCAGCTTTTCGAGCGAATCGCGCAGCTGGTCGTACTCGGAGGACTCCACCGGATACAGGCCGGCGAACACCTGCGGCTTGATCTCCTTGAAGCCGGGCAGCGGCTCGCTCGCGGGCTTGTTGGCGAGCGTGATGGTGTCGCCGACCTTGGCCGCCTCGATCTCCTTGATGCCGGCGATCACGAAGCCGACCTCGCCTGCGCGCAGTGCATCCCGGCTCACCGAGCGCGGCGTGAACACACCCACCTGGTCGCAGGGGTACTGTGCGCCGTTGGACATCAGCAGGATGCGGTCCTTAGGCTTCAGCTCGCCGTCGACCACGCGCACCAGCATCACCACGCCGACATAGTTGTCGAACCAGGAGTCGATGATCAGCGCCTTGAGCGGGCCATCAGCCTTGCCCTTGGGGGAAGGGATGCGGGCGACGATTGCCTCGAGCACGTCCTCCACGCCCAGGCCGGTCTTGGCCGAGCACAGGATGGCCTCCGAAGCATCGACGCCGATCACGTCCTCGATCTCCTGACGGGCGTTGTCCGGGTCAGCCGCCGGCAGGTCGATCTTGTTGAGCACCGGGACCACCTCGACATCGAGATCGAGCGCGGTGTAGCAGTTCGCCACCGTCTGCGCCTCAACCCCTTGCGAGGCATCCACGACCAACAGCGCGCCTTCGCAGGCGGCCAGCGAACGACTGACCTCGTAGGAAAAATCCACATGGCCCGGGGTATCGATCAGGTTCAGGTTGTATACCTGCCCGTCCTTGGCCTTGTAGTGCAGGGCTGCTGTCTGCGCCTTGATGGTGATGCCGCGCTCACGCTCGATATCCATCGAGTCGAGCACCTGGGCTTCCATCTCGCGCTCGGACAAGCCGCCGCAGAAGTGGATGAGTCGATCGGCCAGGGTCGATTTGCCGTGGTCGATATGAGCGATGATGGAGAAGTTGCGGATGTGGTTCATGCGAAACGAAAAGGGTGCCTTGCAGCACCCGTTTTCGGAATGGTTGGCCTTGTCAAGCCCGTGATTCTAGCGGAAAACGGCTGCAATAAGCGCGCACCGCAGGCTCATCGAGGTGGTAGTGGCAGAGTTCGTGCTCGCCGTGAAGCAATACAGGGACAAGTTCATCCCAGCGTGCCTCAAGGACCGCATCCTGGTCCACGTCGACCACCTCGATCCGCCAGCCATGCTCAGCCGCGATGGGCTCGAGCGCAGCGACAAGGTCGTGACAGAGGTGGCACCACTCCCGACTCAGCACGGTAAATACCTTGCCCCCGGCCATTCCCGTCATTTCTCCACTCTCAAGCTCACGTAGGAAACAAAGTCGGCTCGCCGGATGAGCACACTCACCTGCTGACCGGGGCGCAACTCACCCAACACATGATTGTACGCATCCAGGGTGTCGAGCTTTACATGACGGCCGGCAACCACCATTGCGAGTGCAACGTCGCCAGGAACGATCTCGGCCCGCGCTGCGGCACCCTGTACGCGCTGCACCAATAACCCCTGGTCGACCTTGCCCTCGCGGCGCTGCGCAGGTGTCGGCACCACCAGATCCAGGCCGAGTGCATTGGCTGCCCCACCGGGGTCGCCGCTGAGCTCCTCGGCCTCTTCCGCCTCAGGATCCTCCCACTCGCCAACCGTAATCTTCAACGCGCGTGCCGCACCAGCGCGATGGATGTCGACGTCGACCTCCTGCCCCGGACGTGCCGCTGCCACGATACGCGGCAGATCGGCCGAGTTTTCCACCGGGCGGCCATTGAAGCGGACAATGATGTCGCCCTGCTCGACACCGCCGCGCGCGGCAGGCCCTTCGGGCTCGACGGCACTTACCAATGCCCCTGCGGCACGCATCAGCCCAAAGCTGTCGGCAAGTGCGCGCGTGACCTCCTGGATCGACACCCCGATGCGACCGCGTTGCACCCTGCCCGAGGCGCGCAGTTGCTGCTGGATATCCATCGCCAGATCGATCGGGATCGCAAACGACAAGCCCATGAACCCACCCGTACGGCTGTAGATCTGCGAGTTGATACCGACGACCTCACCCCGCAGATTGAACAATGGACCGCCCGAGTTGCCAGGATTGATCGCGACGTCGGTCTGGATGAAGGGCACGAAGTTCTCATCCGGCAGGCTACGCCCCTTTGCACTCACGATGCCTGCGGTAACCGACTGTTCGAAGCCGAAGGGCGAACCGATCGCGAGCACCCACTCGCCAACCTTCAGCGCATCGGGATTCCCGAACACGACGTGAGGCAGATCGCTTGCGTCGATGCGGATCAATGCGACGTCACTGCGTGCATCGGCGCCGATGACCTCGGCGCTGTACTCACGCTTGTCAGCGAGGCGAACGAGAATCTCCTCGGCCTCCTCGATCACATGTGCGTTGGTCAGGATGTAGCCATCGGCACTGATGATGAACCCTGAACCGAGCGACTGGTTGTCAGGGTCACCACCCGGTGCCTCCGGGGTGCGCGGAATGAACTTGCGGAAAAAGTCGAACATCGGGTCCGACTCGTTGAGCTCGGGAATCTGGAACGGCAGGCGGCTGGCCGCCTTGCGCGCCTGCCTGGTGCTGACATTGACCACAGCCGCACCCTGCTTCTCCACCAGACGGGTGAAGTCTGGCAAGGCGACACTGGCCGCCCACGTCGGCGCACCGAAAGCACTGAGGCACGCGAACAGAACCAGCAAGCGCAGGAGCGCCCCCACGCCGGAAACTGCGGGCATCCGCGCCATCACCGCTGCGGGCCGCCCTGCACACACGCAGAGGCCGGCGCCAGGTCCATGCGCAGGCCCAGACGCCAGTTCCTGCTGCGCGCGAGCACCCTGTTCGTCGCCCACGCCAGCAGCAAGCCGGCAAGCCCCCCCGCGAGCGCATACGTATCGCCCGAACGCCCATCAGCGAATAGACCACCAAGACCTGCGCCCGAAACCAGCAGCACGGTCGCCAGGCCATAACTGGCAAGCGCCGCGCGCAGCGCCGCGCCGTCGGGGATACTGATCACGACGTCGTCGCCCGGACCGATGCCGGGAACCAGCGGCAGCGCAAACTCATCCTTGCCTGCACCGAGCGCCTGCGTGATCTGCATTGACCGGCAGCCACCAGGTTCGTCGCAACGCCCGCAACCACCCGCCTTGTCGCTCAGCTTCACCCAAGCCTTGCCACGCTCGACCCTCAGCACCCGCGCCCGAGCCTGCATCACCGCGACACCGGACGAATGTGGTCACCCACATGGCGCACCGCGCGCTCGGGCGCCTCGCCGAGCGCCGTTACCAGATGGCCATCCTGGGCGCGCTTGTAGATGTTGATGGCCCCGGTCGACACCGGCCCCAAACCGATCTCGGACCCATCGCCAACCGGTTCGATGAAGACCGAAATGGCCGCCAGTCCGTCACTGAACACCATGTGCACCGCCTGCCCGCGGTCACGCCCCAAGGGCCGTTTCATGACCGAAGTGAGCAAATAACCCGGCAGCGGCTCGGTCAGTACCCACCCGGCTTCTGTCTTGGGCATGTCGTCACCGCGCGCGTTGACAACCTTCCAGTCGCCATCGGGCGTGAAGCGGGACTCGAGCAAGGCCGCATCGACATCGCCGCCAATGCGGATGTCGCTGAAACTGAACTGCTCTATGAGCAAGCCATGCTCGTCCACCATGCGCGATTTGAGCAACAGCCCGCTCTGCACTTCGGCCCACAGCGTGTGGCCGTAGCGGAGGTCGTCACGCGGATCGAGCACGATGGCCTGAGCCTCGTAGCCCGCGACCCTGCTCAACTCACCCTTGCGGATCCGGTAGTACTCCGCGAGGTCGGTCAGACTTGCCGGCAGACGGGCTGGAAAGGCGCGCCTGCCGCTGGCCTGGTCGATGATGACGGTGCGCTCATCGGGAAGAACGCAGTGCACTTCATTGCCACGGCGGATGATCTCCCGCGGACTGCCATCGAGCACCTCTAGCCGCTCGAGGGCACCTGCCGCATCGACACGGTGAGCAACGCGAGATGTCTCGACATGCCCACCCGACTGATAAACGAACGTTCCAACGTAATTGAGGCGCTGCCCTGCGGACTGGATCCTGCCGAGCCAGGACAACGGGTCCGAGGGGCCTTCGGCGTGAGCAGGCGTTTGCAGCAGCAAGGCGCAGGCGGTCAGTACGGCTGCGCTGAACCTCATCGACCCGTTCCCTGGCGCTGATCGGAAACAGTCCTCACGTACTGCACGCCAGCAGGCAGCGGACCGACGCCGCTCAGGCCCTGATGCGCAAACACATATTCGCGATGCGGGTCCAGGCCCACCGGCTGGACCGACGCACGCACGGCCGGCGCAGCCACCACCTGAACCTTGGCAGCCTCGCTCGCCAGCTTCGCAGGTGCGCGATCGTCCTGGGAGTAGAGCGTTGCAGCCACGAGTCCCACCGCGGCCACACCCATCACCGACGCAGCGATCGGCAACAAGGACTGCCAGACCGACCGCCTGACGCTGTCGCCGGCAGCAGGCCGGGGAGCAAGAACGGTCGGCTCGTCGTCGAGCCGGGCCATCACGCGATCGACGAAATCACTCGAGCCGAAGCGATCGCCGCGGATCGCATCGCCGATCAAACAATATGCATCCCACTGCCGCTGCAGTCCCGAATCGACCCCCATGCGCTCGATGACCGAACGCGTGGCCTGCTCGTCGAGATCTCCATCAAGCAACGCCGATACCTTGTCCTTCATGTCTGCCACCTACCAACGTTTGTCCGGCGCCGTGTCGAGCAACGGCCGCAGACGCTCTGCAATCGCTTCACGCGCGCGGAAGATCCGCGAGCGCACCGTGCCTATGGGGCACTCCATGATGCTGGCGATCTCTTCGTAGCTCAGACCCTCGAACTCCCGCAGCATGATCGCCGTCCTCAACTCCTCGGGCAGATCGCCCATTGCCCCCTCGACGGCCTCGCCGATCTGGCGCGTCATCAACAAACGCTCGGGCGTGTTGATGTCCCGCAACTGGTCTCCATCCTCGAAGGTCTCGGCCTCTTCCGAGTCGAAGCTGGTCGATGTCGGCGCCCTTCTGCCCTGAGATACCAGGTAGTTCTTCGCCGTATTGACTCCGATCCGGTAAAGCCATGTGTAAAAAGCACTGTCTCCGCGGAAAGAACCCAACGCCCGGTAGGCCTTGATGAAAGTCTCCTGCGCAACGTCCTCGACTTCGGCGGGATCGCGGATCAGACGCGACAACAAACGATTCAGCTTGCGCTGGTACTTGGATACCAGCAAGCCGAATGCCTGCTTGTCGCCGCGCTGTACGCGCTCGACGAGTTGCTGATCGAGCTCACGATCGCTCATGTAATAAGTTCTTCCGGATATTCAGAATATGAAGCGTCCGGATTATAAGCGACCGAGTGGGCAATCAGCAGCAATCGAAGACATGGTTCAAGACAGGCGGCCGTTAAAATAGTTCAGCCCCCGACAGGGTCATTCGATCAGGACTTACCGGCCCCCTGCCCGTACGCTCCACCGGGCCTGGCCACGCGGCAAGGCGCCGCGACATGCTATATTTCGCCCCTTCCCACGAGCCAGAGCGACATCTTGCTGAAACAGTACGACGTACTCATCCTTGGCAGCGGCACCGCCGGGCAGTCGATGGCACTGCGCCTCGCCGACAGCATGCGCGTCGCCCTCGTGACCAAGCGCGAGCTTTCGGACAGCGCGAGCAACTGGGCGCAGGGCGGCATTGCCGCCGTACTCGATACTGCAGACAGCGTCGAAGCGCATGTGCGCGACACCTTCGTCGCCGGCGCCGAGCTGTGCAATCCGCGCTCCACACGACTGGTCGTCGAGAACGGCAAGCGTGCGATCGACTGGCTCATCGACCGCGGCGTACCCTTCACGCGCGAGGCGGACTCCAGGCTCGGCTACCACCTAACACGCGAAGGCGGACACTCCCACCGGCGCATCATCCATGCCGCCGATGCCACTGGCGCCGCGGTGCAATCGACGCTCGGCGCGCAGGTGAGCGCGCATCCGAACATCGACGTCTTCGAGCATCACATCGCGGTCGATCTCGTGATCGGCGACAAGGTGGGCCAGCCCGGGGCAGGCTGCCTCGGCGCCTACGTGCTGGATATCGATGCCGATCGCGTGGTGACGTTTGCGGCGCGCAACACAGTGCTGGCCACGGGCGGCACCGGCAAGGTCTATCTGTACACGACGAACCCGGACGTCGCCACCGGTGACGGCGTAGCGATGGCGTGGCGAGCAGGCTGCCGAGTCGGGAACATGGAGTTCATCCAGTTCCATCCGACCTGCCTCTACCACCCTCATGCAAAATCGTTCCTGATATCGGAGGCCGTACGCGGAGAGGGCGGACTTCTAAAGCTACCCGACGGCACGCGCTTCATGCCTGACCACGACCCTCGCGAAGAGCTTGCGCCGCGCGATGTGGTTGCGCGGGCGATCGACTTCGAAATGAAGAAGCGCGGCCTGGACTGCGTCTACCTCGACATCAGCCACAAGCCGGCAGAGTGGCTTCGCGGTCACTTTCCGAACATTTACCGGCGCTGCCTCGAGCTTGGGATAGACATCACCCGCGAACCGATTCCGGTCGTACCGGCTGCGCACTATTCCTGCGGTGGCATCGTTACCGACCTCGCTGCACGGACCGACGTACCGGGGTTGTACGCCGTTGGCGAGTCGGCGTTCACCGGACTTCATGGCGCCAACCGCCTCGCCAGCAACTCGCTACTGGAGTGCCTGGTATTTGGCGAAGCGGCCGCCGAGGACATCTTGTCCAAGCCGCCCACGCAACCGCCCGTACTGCCCGACTGGGACGAGAGCCGGGTCACCGACGCCGACGAAGAAGTGGTCATCACCCACAACTGGGCTGAGCTGAGGCGCGCGATGTGGGACTACGTCGGCATTGTGCGCACCACCAAGCGCCTCCTCCGCGCCCAGCACCGGATTCGCCTGCTCGCCAGCGAGATCCACGAGTTCTACAGCCATTTCCGCGTAAGCAACGACCTGATCGAACTGCGCAACCTCGTGGTCACTGCCGACCTCATCGTGCGCTGCGCCCTCAAGCGCAAGGAAAGCCGTGGACTTCATTACTCCAACGACTTCCCTGAGACGCTCGCCCGCCCGCGGGACACCATCCTTCGCCCGCCAAAGGCCAGGCGCTCTGCACAAGACTGACAGCGCCCGGCACACCCTGTGCCGGGTCAGGCGGCACGCCCATCGGGAGCATCGGCACGCACGGCCTCATGACGCAGCCAGATGCGCAGCCCGCGCCATTGTTGCGCATCGAGATTTGCAGCCACGATCATGAAGCGCCGCGAGCGGCCTGGACGCATACGGCCCTCGAACTCCGGGCACGACTGAAACCACACGGCCCATTCGAACACCACGATCGAATGCGGCGCCACCCTTCCCCGCAATGGCGGAGCGGCTGGCTGCAGAAGTGAAATCTCACCCGCCTCGTTCAGTGCCAGGTGCAGCCTCCTTTTGCGCCACTCCTGGACCAACGCCCTGATCAGCGAGGCGAACAGCACGCAGCCAGCGCCACCGGCGATGACCGCCTGCATCACACCCTGCCCGCCGAGCAGCGCCTCGAGTCCAAACGCAGGGACATGAAAAAGCGCCAGTGCAGCCGCGACATGCGCGACCGACACTGACGCCATCACCCCCGGGGAGGGGCGCAATGCAATGATCAGCGGCTCATGCATGGGAGGCCATGCATATCGCCATCAAATCCGGCGGAAAACCAGGGTGCCGTTTGTACCGCCAAAGCCGAAGTTGTTCTTGAGGGCGACATCGATCTTCATCGGCCGCGCCACATTGGCGCAGTAGTCGAGATCGCACTCCGGATCCTGCTCGAAGATATTGATGGTGGGCGGCGAGACCTGATGATGCACGGCAAGCACCGTCAAAACCGACTCCAGACCACCGGCCCCACCGAGCAGATGCCCGGTCATCGACTTGGTGGAGTTCACGACGAGCTTGCGCGCCGCATCGACACCAAAGGCAAGCTTGATCGCCTCGGTCTCGTTCTTGTCACCGAGCGGCGTCGAGGTGCCGTGTGCGTTGAGATAGTGCACCTCGTCGGCATTGACGCCGGCGTTCCTCATCGCATTGACCATACTGCGCCGCGGCCCATCGGTATCGGGCGCCGTCATGTGGTAGGCGTCACCGCTCATGCCGAAGCCCGCAAGCTCGGCATAGATCTTCGCACCGCGCTTGACCGCATGCTCGTACTCTTCGATGACCAGGACGCCCGCCCCCTCGCCAAGCACGAAGCCATCACGATCCTTGTCCCAGGGGCGGCTGGCCGTGGCGGGATCGTCATTGCGGGTCGACAATGCCTTTGCCGAACCGAAGCCACCGATCGCGAGATGCGTGACAGTCGATTCGGCGCCGCCGCATACCATCACGTCGGCGTCACCGTACTCGATCATGCGCGCACTCATGCCGATGGCGTGCAGGCCGGTCGTACACGCAGTCACGACGGACAGGTTGGGCCCCTTCATGCCATGCATGATCGAGAGGTTGCCCGAGATCATGTTGATGATGGTGCCCGGAATGAAGAAGGGCGAGATCTTGCGCGGACCACCGTTGAGGTAGTCGTTGTGCGTGTCTTCAATCATCGGCAGGCCGCCAATGCCCGATCCGATGTTCACGCCAATCCGGTCGGCATTGGTCTCATTGACCTCGATGCCGGAATCGCGGATTGCCTGGATGCCCGCCGCCATGCCGTAGTGGATGAAGACATCCATGCGGCGCGCCTCTTTGGGCGACAGGTAGGCCGAAACGTCGAAGCCCTTCACCTCGCCTGCGATGCGTGCTGCGAATCCGCTGGCATCAAAGCGCGTGATGGGGCCGATACCACTCTTGCCGGCAAGAATATTTGCCCAGGCTTCCTGGACGGTATTTCCGACCGGCGAAATGACGCCCAGACCGGTGACGACGACTCTGCGACGCGACACAGGCAACTCCGATATGAAACGATGAAAAGGGTAAAACTGACCTGCCCGGGGCCACGCGCAAACGCAGCAACCGGACAGGCTACGCCTTGAAAGCGCTGATGCTGCTTACTTCTTGAGGTGGGCGTTGACGTAGTCGATCGCCTGCTGGACGGTGGTGATCTTCTCGGCCTCTTCGTCCGGAATCTCGCACTCGAACTCTTCTTCCAGCGCCATGACGAGTTCCACGGTGTCCAGCGAATCCGCGCCCAGATCATCGACGAACGAAGATTCGGTCTTGATCTCCGATTCGTTCACGCCAAGTTGCTCAGCGACGATCTTCTTGACGCGCTGTTCGATGTTCTCCATGAACCAACTCCTTCCTGAGGGTGACAGGTGTATTGAAAAAAAGCCGGCGTATTCTACCAAAACGCCGGGGAACCGCTATCCCGATCCGTTATCAGGACATGTACATACCACCATTGACGTGCAGCGTGGTTCCGGTCACATAGGCGGCGGCAGGAGAGGCCAGGAAGGCGACCGCAGCGGCGATCTCCTCGGGACGACCCAGACGGCCAAGAGCAATGTTGCCTAGCAGCGCATCGCGTGCCGCCTCGGGCAGCGCACGCGTCATGTCGGTGTCGATGAAGCCAGGCGCCACGCAATTGACCGTGATGTTGCGGCTGCCCAACTCGCGCGCCAGTGCGCGCGTCATGCCGGCCACACCGGCCTTGGCCGCTGCGTAGTTGGCCTGTCCGGGATTGCCGGCACTCGCCACCACCGAAGTGATGTTGATGATGCGACCATTGCGCGCCTTCATCATGCCGCGCATGACGAGCTTGCTCATGCG
Source organism: Thauera sp. 27 (assembly GCF_000310125.2). Lineage (NCBI taxonomy): Bacteria > Pseudomonadati > Pseudomonadota > Betaproteobacteria > Rhodocyclales > Zoogloeaceae > Thauera > Thauera sp. 27. The sequence goes on along the minus strand of NZ_AMXB01000021.1, from coordinate 29,527 downwards.
AAACACAGCGCGCAGATTGGTGTCGATAACCGCATCCCACTCCTCATCCTTCATGCGCATCGCAAGGTTGTCGCGAGTGATGCCAGCATTGTTGACCAGGATGGTAACCGCACCGAACTGCTTCTCGATGTCGCCGATCAGCGCCTCACAGGCGTTGGCATCGGTCACATTCAGCGCCAGCCCTGTCCCCTTGGCGCCCAACTCGGCAAGCGCAGCCGCAATGTCGGCAGCGCCGGAGGCGGAGGTTGCCGTACCCACAACGATGGCACCAAGCCGCGCCAACTCGAGCGCTACCGCGCGGCCGATGCCGCGGGAGGCGCCAGTAACGAGTGCGACCTGCCCTTCAAGCGAAAAGCTCATGCGTTACCTCACTGCGGCGATGGATTGTTCGAGGCTGGCCGCATCGTGTGCCGAGCCTCCTTCGACTTCCTTGGCGATGCGCTTGGTCATGCCTGCCAGCACCTTGCCCGGACCGCATTCGATCACATGGCTCATTCCACGGCGTGCCATCTCCTGCACCAGTTCGATCCAGCGCACCGGAGAATAGGCCTGGCGAACGAGTGCATCGCGAATCTTCTCAGGCTCATCATAGACGGCCACGTCAACGTTGTTGATGACACCGATCGTGGGTGTGGAGACAGCAACCGTTGCCAGGCGCTCGGCAAGACGCTCCGCGGCCGGGCGCATCAGCGCACAATGAAACGGCGCCGACACCGGAAGCAGCACGGCGCGCTTGGCACCCTTTGCCTTGGCGATCTCGCTTGCACGCTCGACAGCCGCCTTCGCACCCGCGATGACGATCTGCCCAGGCGCATTGAGATTCGCAGCTTCGACCACCTGGCCCTGGGCCGCCTCGGCGCAGGCTTCTCGCACCGCTTCAGCCTCGAGCCCCATCACCGCAGCCATTGCACCTTCGCCGGCCGGCACCGCCTCCTGCATCGCCTGGGCGCGGAAGCGCACCAGCGGAACGGCATCGGCAAAGGCCAGCGCACCAGCGGCAACCAGCGCGGAATACTCACCCAGGCTGTGTCCGGCGACCAGGGCGGGCGCGGGCCCACCTGCCGCGATCCATGCGCGGTAAGTCGCCACCCCTGCGGTAAGCATCAGGGGCTGGGTATTCACCGTCAGCGACAGGCGCTCGGCCGGCCCGTCGCAGACCATGGCCCACAAGTCCTCGCCCAGGGCATCGGAAGCCTCGGCAAACGTGTCACGAACGACGGCCGACTCGCCGTAGGCGGCCATCATGCCGACCGACTGCGAACCCTGGCCGGGAAAAACCAGCGCAAATGCCATGCTGTTCTCCACCAATCAGAAAAAAGTGAAAGCAGGAAGCGATTCAGAAATCGACCAGGGCTGCACCCCAGGTGAAACCACCGCCGACCCCCTCGAGAATGAGTCGATGCCCGGGGCGGATCTGCCCCGAGCGCACAGCCTCATCGAGCGCGAGCGGAATGGAGGCGGCCGATGTATTGCCATGGTGATCGAGGGTGGTCACCACCTTGTCCATCGGCAGGCCGAGGCGTTTGGCCGTAGCCTGGATGATGCGGATATTGGCTTGATGCGGGATCAACCAATCGACGCTCTGTGCGGACTCCCCGGCGCGCTCGAGCACCTCGTGCGCGACGTCGCCAAGCACCTTCACGGCAAACTTGAACACGGCCTGCCCGTCCATGCGCAGAAAAGGATCGCCGATCACCTGACCGGAGGCCACACCACCGGGCACACAGAGAATGGGATGATGACTGCCGTCGGCATGCAGGGCAGACATGCGAATGCCGGGACTCGTCGACGCTTCGAGCACGACCGCACCGGCGCCATCACCGAACAACACACAGGTTGACCGATCGGACCAGTCAAGAATGCGGGAGAAGACCTCGGCACCGATGACTAGCGCACGCGTATGACTACCGGAACGAATGAACTTCTCGGCCACGCTCAACGCGTACACGAAACCGCTGCACACCGCCTGCACGTCAAACGCAGCGCCGCCGTTGCGGATACCAAGCTTGGACTGCACCAGAGCGGCGGTACTCGGGAAGATGAAATCAGGCGTGGATGTGGCGACGATGATCAGGTCAATGTCGTCGGCTTCGCAGCCCGCAGCATCGAGTGCTCGCTCGGCGGCGAGCTTGGCGAGATCGCTTGCCCCCACGTCGGCGGCGGCGAGGTGTCGGCTATGGATGCCCGAGCGACTCACGATCCAGTCATTGGAGGTATCGATTCCACGCGCGACCAGATCGTCATTGGTGACCGGATCGCCCGGCAAGTAACTGCCCGTTCCCGCGATGCGTGCGTAAATCATGCGTTTACCTCGTTCATGCTCGCCATGCGCTCCGTGATGCGCTCGATCAGCCGGTTCGATGCCGCCTCGGCAGCTCGCCCCAACGCATTCTCGAAGGCAACCGCATCGGCCGAGCCATGGCTCTTCAGGACGACACCGCGCAACCCAAGCAAGGGCGCACCGTTGTAGAGACGGTGATCGACACGCTGCTTGAACCGCTTCAGAACGGGAAGCGCCACAACTGCCATCAGCTTGGTCAGCAGCGAGCGCTTGAACTCCTGCTTGAGGAAAGCGCCGATCATCTGCGCGAGGCCTTCAGAGGTCTTGAGCGCGACATTGCCAACAAAGCCATCGCAAACGACGACGTCCACCGTACCTTCGTAGATATCGTTGCCTTCGACATTGCCCTGGAAATTCAAGCCGCTGTTGCGCAGCAGCTCGCCCGCTTCCTTGACGACGTCGTTGCCCTTGATCACCTCTTCGCCAATGTTGAGCAAGCCCACGGTCGGGCGCTCCTTGTGCTCGATCGCTGCTACGAGCATCGCCCCCATGACGCCAAACTGAAGCAGATGCTCCGCCGTGCAGTCAACATTGGCGCCGAGGTCGAGCACATACGTGTGACCATGCATTGACGGCAGGACAGTCGCAATCGCAGGCCGATCGATACCCGGCAAAGTCTTGAGGACGAAGCGCGAGATCGCCATCAGCGCACCGGTATTGCCGGCGGAAACCGCGGCGTTCGCTTCACCCGCCTTGACGAGATCCATGACAACGCGCATCGAAGAATCCTTCTTCGTGCGCATCGCGATCGCCGGCGGATCGTCCATCGCCACCACCTCGGTGGCATGTCGTACCCTGATTCGTTCGCCGAACTCGCTTGCAGTGCTGACGAGCAGGGGCCGGATCGCCTCCTCGAGCCCCACCAGGATGACCTTCGCGTCCCGGTGACGGCGCAGGAAGGCAAGTGCGGCAGGCACGGTCACGACCGGACCATGATCGCCACCCATGCAGTCGATCGCAATGGTGACACCCATCGGCATCTCGCGTGCTATTTATTGTTTGAAGACTGGAGTCGGAAAAAAGGCGGCGCAGGCGCCAAGCGCCATGCGCCGCCCTCGATACCTGGGGCTTGAACTTACTCGCCCTTGACCTTGACGACCTTCTTGCCGCGGTAGAAGCCGTTGGGGCTGATGTGGTGACGCAGATGGACTTCACCCGAGGTCGGCTCGACGGCGAGCGCCGGGCCGGTGAGGAAATCGTGTGCGCGATGCATGCCACGCTTCGAGGGGGACTTCTTGTTCTGTTGAACGGCCATGAGTAATGCTCCTAAAGCTAAATATCGCGCCTATTCCGCGCTGGGACTGCCTCGCAGCGACGCAAGCGCAGCGAAAGGCGATTCTTTGTTCGAGCCAGCCATGCTTCGGGGCGACTCGCAGTTTTCATGCCGTGGCGCAATCGGCAAGGCCAGCAGGATCTCATCCTCTACCAATGCCAGGACATCGAGCTCTGCAGCGACCTCGATCGCATCCACTTCGTCGTCTTCCAGCTCCCCCTCGGGAATCGCCTGCCCCGGCCGTACGGGCTGAAGGACATTATCGACCTTCAAGCCCCACGACAGCCCACCGAGGCAGCGCTGGCAGCTGAGGGAAAGCTCCCCCTCGACAACCAACCGTAGCCTGGGCTCGAGCCCCACGACTCCTTGAACCATGGAGCCTTCCAGCCGCCATGCGAGCGCGCCCTCGAGCGACGCAAGCACATCCGACAGGCGCAACAGGTCCGCGACAGCGACCTCGCCCACCAAGGAGCGGCCGTCTGCAGCAAACCTGAAGGGATCCGGAATCGTCCGGGAAGGGATGCCTTGTTGCGACATAAGCCGTGCATGATATTATTTTTTCGACGCTTCTGTAAAGACCACCATGACGCTCGTCCTCGCCTCCACATCGGCCTATCGCCGCACGCTCCTCGAACGCCTTCACATTCCGTTCGAGACCGACCGCCCGGAAACGGACGAGACGCCACTCGAGGGCGAAGCGCCGCCCGCTACTGCAGAGCGCCTTGCAGTTGCAAAGGCGCGTGCCGTGGCCGCGCGCTGGCCGGACGCACTCGTCATCGGCAGCGACCAAGTCGCTTACATGGGCGACGAGGTGTTCGGCAAACCGGGCACGGAGGCGCGTGCAATCGCACAACTTCAGCGCATGCGCGGTCGCATCGTCACCTTTCACACCGCCCTCGCGCTCCTCAATACGCGCACTGGTACGCTGCAGGTCGAAGGCGTCCCGACCCAAGTCCGCTTTCGCGATTTGAGCGATGCTGAAATCGAGCGCTATGTCGCCAGGGAGCGCCCACTGGACTGCGCCGGCAGCGCCAAATCCGAGGGACTGGGCATCACCCTGCTCGATGCGATGCCGGGCGACGATCCCACCGCACTGATTGGGCTGCCGCTCATCGCACTGTCCCGCATGCTCCGTGCCGAAGGCCTCCAACTGCCGTGAATGCACCCACTCCAGACCCCCGGCACGGCACCCTTTACCTGGTCCCGGTCAGCCTTGGCGAAACAACCCCATGGACCGACTTCCTGCCCCAACAGGCGCAGCGGATCACCGCCGGGCTACGTCACTTCGTCGTCGAAACGGCTCGCACCGCACGAGCGCACCTGAAGCAGCTCGACTACCCGCACCCGCTACGGGACACCGACGTTCGCGAACTGCCGACCGAGCCGCAGACCACCAACGCAACCCTAGATGCGCTGCTCGCCCCCGCACTCGCCGGCAACGATGTCGGCCTGATGTCCGACGCCGGCTGTCCGGCCGTCGCCGACCCCGGAGCCAGATTGGTCGCGCGCGCACATGCGCTTGGCATTCAGGTGATGCCATTGATTGGCCCCTCATCGATCCTGCTCGGACTCATGGGCTCGGGACTCAATGGACAGAGTTTCTGCTTCCATGGCTACCTGCCGGTCGGCGAGCAGGAGCGCGACAGCGCGCTACGCAACCTCGAAGACGAATCCCGCCGCTGCGGGCGCACGCAGATCTTCATCGAAACCCCCTACCGCAATGAGCGCATCTTTGATGCTTTGCTCAAGCTGCTCAAGCCAGACACCCGCCTGTGCATCGGCTGCGACCTCGGCACGCCGGAAGCCTGGCTGCTCACCCACAGCATCCGGGACTGGCGCAAGACCGCGCGCCCGGCAATCGCCCGCCGGCCTGCGATCTACCTTCTACTCGGCTGAATGACGGGGCGCCAGCCTCACGCCCCAAGCCTCAAATCTCACGTCTCACGTCTCACGAAGCAACCAATCGACCAGCTCGCGGGGGGAATCAAGGCACGACAGCGGCGTCTCGGCCTGCAGTGCCGCGCGCGGATGCGCACCGAAACTCACGGCGAGCGCCGCCGTGCCAGCATTCCTCGCCATCTGCAGATCATGCGTGGTATCGCCCACCATCAGGGTCCGCTCGGGCAGTACACCGAGCTCGCTCATGATCTCCTCGAGCATGGCAGGATGCGGCTTGGAGAAACACTCGTCCGCACAGCGGGTGCTATGGAAATACGCCCCCAGCCCGGTCCGCCCAAGGACGCGGTCGAGACCCAGGCGGCTCTTGCCGGTCGCCACTCCGAGCAGGTGTCCGCGCTCAGAAAGCGCCCCCAGAACGTCGCCAACCCCGTCGAAAAGTACCAGTTCATGATCCCGCGACAGGTAATGGTGACGGTAACGCTCGACCATGCGCGCATAGTCTTCCGGCGCCAACTCCGGCACGGCATGCTGTAGCGCATCGACCAGCCCGAGCCCGATCACGTAGCGCGCCCGATCCTCCGCCGGCTCAGGCAGACCGAGGTCACGCGCAGCGGCCTGCATTGCGCGCACGATCGCCCCGGCAGAGTCCATCAGGGTTCCGTCCCAGTCAAAGACAATGAGATCGAAGCGCTCAGCCATGCCCCCTCTCCTGAATGTCGAGATGCGTCAGAAACGCCTGTAGCTCCGCAGGCAGCGCCGCCTCGAAGGACAGCACCTCGCCCGTAAGCGGATGCGCGAAGCTCAGCATTGCCGCATGCAGGAACATGCGCTTCAACCCTTCGGCCTCGAGACGCTTGTTGAGAGCGAAATCGCCGTATTTGTCGTCTCCACACAGCGGGAAACCGAGATGAGCAAGATGAACGCGGATCTGATGCGTCCGCCCGGTCTTGAGTTCGACCTCGAGCAGACTGTAATCACGCCAGCGTCGCACCAGACGCATGACACTGTGCGCCGGCTTGCCGTCCTCGCTGACGCGCACCCTGCGCTCACCCTCGGCGGTGAGGTACTTGTGCAATGGAGCCTTCACATGTTGTAACGCGTTAGCCCAGCGCCCGGGCACCAGCGTCAGGTAACGCTTCTCCACCCTACCCTCGCGCATCATGTCGTGCAGTGCGGTAAGTGCAGAGCGCTTCTTCGCAACGATGAGCAGCCCCGAGGTCTCGCGATCCAGCCTGTGCGCCAGTTCGAGCATACGCAACTCCGGACGCTGCACGCGTAGCTGCTCGATCACGCCATAGCTCACCCCGCTGCCGCCATGTACCGCCTTGCCCGACGGCTTGTCGATCACCAGCAGCGCATCGTCCTCGTAGACGACCGGAAGCGGCTTGCCGGCAGGCGCCGGTGCGCTGCGCTCGGCCTGAGCGACACGCAGCGGCGGAATGCGCACCTCGTCACCCTCGGCCAGGCGGTAGGTCTGTTGCACCCGGCGGCCATTGACCCTGACCTCACCACTGCGCAAGATCCGATAGACGTGGCTCTTTGGCACGCCCTTCGCTATCCGCATCAGGTAGTTATCGATCCGCTGGCCAGCCGCCGCATCGTCGATGCGTTCGTGCCGGACTGCGATCGCTTTGCCATCAATCATCGTCATGAAATATACTTCTGCACGGTTAACCCGGTCGCTGCCACCCAAGTGCGGCGCGTCGACGTCAAAAGCAGGTCGAAACATCTGCACCGGCGATGCGCGCAGACTGCTGGCAATGAGCCCTGAAGAGCGCTCCCGGCTTGACCGTTGCAAGCCATCCAAGGCCCAAAAGGCGCCGATGGTAACGCAACAGACCCACTTCGACATACCCATCCAGCCCACGGGTTGGATTTTGACGTGCAAGACGCACACGCAGGATCAAATGATCCGCCCGCCTGGCCTCAACGGCCTGGCGGGCGGGGTCAAGAGAATATCGACCAGCCGACCCATCACAGCCCTGAACACACACCGGATGAAAGCAGCAGTCCTCAAGAATCGCTCCTGATCCCGGAAAGCGCGATGGTGCGCGCCGTTCGTCCTGCCCGTGTGAATTGCGCGGGAGAACGATCCCAATGAAACGCATGCTTTTCAATGCGACGCAGGCCGAAGAACTGCGCGTCGCGATCGTAGACGGTCAGAAACTGATCGACCTCGATATCGAATCGGCCGCAAAAGAAGAACGCAAGAGCAACATCTACAAGGCGGTGATCACCCGCATCGAGCCTAGCCTCGAGGCGGCCTTCGTAGACTATGGCGCCGAGCGCCATGGCTTCCTGCCCTTCAAGGAAATCTCGCGCGCCTACTTCCAGCCCGGCGTGGACGCGAGCAAGGCCACCATCCGTGAAGCCCTGCGCGAAGGCCAGGAACTCATCGTCCAGGTCGAGAAGGACGAGCGCGGCAACAAGGGCGCAGCGCTGACCACCTACATCTCGCTGGCCGGCCGCTATCTGGTGCTCATGCCCAACAACCCGCGCGGCGGCGGCGTGTCGCGTCGCGTCGAGGGCGACGAGCGAGCCGAACTGCGCGAGAACATGGACCAGCTGGAAGTGCCCGGCGGCATGAGCCTGATCGCTCGCACCGCAGCCATCGGCCGTAGTGCCGAAGAGCTGCAGTGGGACCTCAACTACCTGCTGCAACTGTGGCGCGCCATCGAGGGTGCGGCCCAGGGCCAGGCCGGCGCTTTCCTGATCTATCAGGAAGGCAGCCTCGTCATCCGCGCCATCCGCGACTACTTCCAGCCCGACATCGGCGAGATCCTGATCGACACCGATGACATCTACGAACAGGCCACGCAGTTCATGGCCCATGTGATGCCGGGCAATGTCGCCCGCGTGAAGCGCTACAGCGACGACGTGCCGCTGTTCTCGCGCTTCCAGATCGAACATCAGATCGAGTCGGCCTACTCTCGCCAGGTCAATCTGCCCTCGGGCGGCGCAGTGGTCATCGACCACACCGAAGCCCTGGTATCGATCGACGTCAACTCCGGCCGTGCCACCAAGGGTTCGGACATCGAGGAAACCGCCTTCCGTACCAACTGCGAGGCCGCCGACGAGATCGCCCGCCAGCTGCGCCTGCGCGACCTGGGCGGCCTCATCGTCATCGACTTCATCGACATGGAGTCGGCGAAGAACCAGCGCGAGGTCGAAAACCGCCTGCGTGACGCCCTGCGCCACGACCGCGCGCGCGTGCAAACCGGCAAGATCAGCCGCTTCGGCCTGCTCGAACTGTCGCGCCAGCGCCTGCGTCCGGCACTGGCCGAGACCAGCTACATCACCTGCCCGCGCTGTAACGGCACTGGCCATATCCGCAGCACCGAATCGTCGGCGCTGCATATCGTCCGCATCCTCGAAGAGGAAGCGATGAAGGAAAACACCGGCGCGGTGCACCTGCAGGTGCCCGTCGACGTGGCCACCTTCCTTCTCAACGAGAAGCGCGTGGATATCGCCCGCATCGAGATGCGCCACAAGGTGCAGCTCATCATCGTGCCGAACCGCCACCTCGAAACGCCGGCGCACGAGATCATCCGCCTGCGTCACGACCAGCTCAACGCCGAGGACATCGCCTTGGCGAGCTACCAGATGGTGCAGAAGCCCAGCGAGGACGACGAGCGCCTGCCCTCGAAGGCAAACGACCGCCCGGCACGTCCCGAAGCGGCCGTGAAGGGTATCGCTCCTGCGCAGCCGGCGCCGGTGGCACCGGTTGCCGCCGAGGCCCCCACAGCCCCGGCCGCGGTCGAGAGCAAGGGCCTCATCGCCCGCATCCTCGGCTGGTTTACCGGCAGCAAGCCGGCACCGGCCGCCGAGCCCGTGGCTGCAGCTGAAGCACCTGCGAAGCGCGAGCCGCGCCCGCGCGGCGAGCGCAGCAATGGTGGTGACGGCCGTCGTAGCAACGGCAGTCGCGGCCGTCGTAGCGAGCGTGACGGCGAAAGCCAGAACGGCCGCAACAGCCGCAGCGAACGCAGCGAAAGCGACAAGCCGCAGCGCAGCACGGCGCCCGCAGAGAAGTCCGAGCGTAGCGACAGTGGCCGTGGCCGCGGACGTGGGCGCGGCCAACGGACGGAGGACGCAGCCGAACGTACTGATAAGGCTGTAGATCAGCGCACGGGCGCACCCGACGACGACAAGCTGAAGCTCGCGGCTGGCCTTGCCGCTGCAGTGGTGAGCGAAGAGCGCGTACAGGTTGCCGAAGCAGCCGGCACGGTGGTCGCAGACACGCCTGCCGGCGAGGACGGCGCCCCCAGCGAGAAGCGTCGCCGCCGTGGCCGCGGTCGCGGCCGCCGCTCGGGCGAAGGCCAAGCCGCCGACCTGCAGGGCGGAGTCGAAACCAGCGAAGCCGGCGAGTCCAGCGCAGACGCTGCTCAGCTCGCTTCCGGCACCACCGACGAACCTGCAACCGCTACGCCTGCAGCCGTGGGGGAGACCGTCGAGAGCGTGGCAAGCGAGACCACCGAAGCGCAGGCCATGACGCCCGTCAGCGCTGCAGCTGAGTCGGCTGCGTCCGCTGCGGATGCGACTCCGGCCGAACTCCCGGTTGCCGTTTCCGAACCGGAGACCATCGAGCCGCAGGCTCAGGATCGCTTCGCGGAAAACGCAGCAGCCCCCTTGCCTGTCAGGGTAGCGATGCAGGCCGAAGCAGAGGCTGAAGTCGCAGCCGCCGAACCAGCCGCGCCGGCCACCGAGACGGCCCCTGAGGCTGCAGCTCAGGCCGAACCGCAGGCTGCAGCTCAGGCCGACTCCGCAGCAAGGACTGAGATCGACCCTGATGTACCGACCTTGGTGGTGAGCGAGCAGGCCGAGCCTGTTGCGACCAACGAGCCGCATCGGGCGGAAGCGCCTGCGGCAGCCGTCGAGGGGCAGCCAGAGTCAGTCGCATCCGCTGTCGAAGCCGCTGAGCCGGAAGTCGTGCAAACTGCCACGGCTCAAGCGCAAGCCCCTGCAACGCCGGCGGAAACGGCCCCGATCACGCTACCTGCAGCCACGGCTGAAGGCGGCCTGATCAAGATCGAAACCGATCCGGCCAAGCGCGCCCAGTTCGGCACCGGCGCTGTGGAAGCCCCGGTTCGCCTGGGCCGCAAGCCTCGTGCAGCCGCGTTCGTCGCACAGGAGCCGCTGCAGCAGGTGGAAACGCGCAAGTAAGCGCACGCGCACCCGCCCGAGCAAAGCGGGCTTGAGCGACAAGGCCATCCCACGGGATGGCCTTGTCGTTTCCGAAGACTGCTCAGGCCCTGGCCACGACGGCCTCGAGCAGCCCCCTCACGCCGTGTTCGCACATGTCGAGCACGACATCGAAGCCACGCGGCCCACCGTAGTACGGATCAGGCACCTCATCATCGAGCCGTTCGGGACCTGCGTAAGGCATGAACAACCCGAGCCGCGGACGATACACCTCGGGACACTGACGCTGCATGATCTCGAGGTGGCCACGGTCCATCGCCAGCAGCAGGTCGAACTCCTGGAAATCGCGCGCCTCGAGCTTGCGCGCGCGCAGCGCGGACAAGTCGTAGCCGCGCAGCTTCGCTGCCTTCTGAGTGCGCGGATCCGGCGCCTCGCCGGCGTGATAGCCATGGGTCCCAGCCGAATCGACCTCGACGAGCTCGCTCAAGCCGGCGGTCTCGATGAAATGGCGCGCCACGCCCTCGGCTGTCGGCGAACGACAGATGTTGCCGGTGCACACGAACAGGATCCTGGTCATGTCATCCCCTCCTCTCATTTTTGTTATTCAAACACTGCCATGCTGGTCGGCACCGAACGCGCGCTGGCGAAGCTTGAACAGCTCGTCACGCGCCGCCGCCGCCTTCTCGAACTCCAGATTGCGGGCATGCTCCTGCATCTCCTTCTCCAGGCGCTTGATCGCCCGCGCCAGCGCCTTCTCGTCCATCACCGCATAGTCTGCGTCCTTTTCCGCCACGCGTGCGGCATCGCGCTTGGCGCCATCCGAATCATAGACCCCATCGATGATGTCCTTGATACGCTTGCTCACCGACTTGGGCACAATGCCGTTGGCCTCGTTGAAGGCGATCTGCTTCTGGCGACGGCGCTCGGTCTCACCGATGGCTGCCTTCATCGAATCGGTCATGCGGTCCGCATAGAGAATGGCCGTACCATGGAGATGGCGCGCCGCGCGGCCAATGGTCTGGATCAGCGAGCGCTCCGAGCGCAGGAATCCCTCCTTGTCCGCATCGAGGATCGTCACCAGCGACACCTCCGGGATGTCCAGACCCTCGCGCAGCAGGTTGATGCCCACCAGTACGTCGAACTCTCCCAGGCGCAGGTCACGGATGATCTCCACCCGCTCCACGGTGTCGATGTCCGAGTGCAGGTAACGCACACGGATCGCGTTGTCGGCGAGGTAGTCAGTCAGGTCCTCGGCCATGCGCTTGGTGAGCACGGTGACCAGCACCCGCTCATTCACCGCCAGGCGCTTCTTGATTTCGCCGAGCAGGTCGTCCACTTGTGTCATCGCCGGACGCACCTCAACCACCGGATCGACCAGCCCGGTCGGGCGCACCACCTGTTCCACAACCTGCCCCTGGTGCTCGGCCTCGTACTTCGCCGGCGTTGCAGAGACAAAGACGGTCTGCGGCATCAGGCGCTCGAACTCGTCGAACTTGAGCGGGCGGTTGTCCAGCGCCGAGGGCAGGCGAAAGCCGTAGCCGACCAGGTTCTCCTTGCGCGAGCGGTCGCCCTTGTACATGCCGCCCACCTGGCCGATGGCAACGTGCGACTCGTCGATGAAGAGCAGTGCGTCCTGCGGCAGGTAGTCGATCAGGGTGGGCGGCGGCTCGCCGGGGCCTCGGCCGGAGAGGTGGCGCGAATAGTTCTCGATGCCCTTGCAGAAGCCCATCTCGTTCAACATCTCGAGATCGAAGCGGGTGCGCTGCTCGATGCGCTGCGCCTCCACCAGCTTGCCCTCGCGCTGAAAGGTCTCGATACGCTCGCGCAATTCATCCTTGATCGCCTCGATCGCCTGCAGCACGGTGGCGCGTGGCGTCACGTAGTGGCTCGACGGATACACCGTGAAGCGCGCCAGCTTGTGCTTGAGGTGCCCGGTAAGCGGGTCGAACAGGGTCAGGTGCTCGATCTCGTCATCGAACATCTCGATACGCACCGCCAGTTCGGCGTTCTCTGCCGGGAACACATCAATGACGTCGCCACGCACGCGGAAGGTGCCGCGGCGGAAGTCGATATCGGCACGGGTGTATTGCATCGCCACCAGGCGCTGGATGAGGTCGCGGTGCGCCATGCGCTCACCCTCGCGCAGATGCAGGATCATGGCGTGGTAGTCGACCGGGTCGCCAATGCCGTAAATGCATGACACGGTAGCGACGATGACCACGTCGCGCCGCTCCATCAGGCTCTTCGTCGCCGACAGGCGCATCTGCTCGATGTGCTCGTTGATCGACGAATCCTTCTCGATGAAGAGGTCGCGCGAAGGCACATAGGCCTCCGGCTGATAGTAATCGTAGTAGCTCACGAAGTACTCGACCGCGTTCTCGGGCAGGAACTCCTTGAACTCGGCGTACAACTGCGCCGCCAGCGTCTTGTTGGGCGCCAGCACCAGCGCCGGGCGCCCCATGCGGGCAATGACGTTGGCCATGGTGTAGGTCTTGCCCGAGCCGGTCACGCCCAGCAAGGTCTGGTACATGAGGCCGTCTTCCACCCCTTCGCACAACAGGCGGATCGCCTCGGGCTGGTCACCCGCGGGCGGAAAAGGCTGATGCAGGCGGAAGGGGCTACCCTCGAAACCGATCACCTTGCCGCCTTGCTGCGGCGCATCGTTTCCGGCGCTATTGCCTTGACTCGTCATGCTAAAATCCCGCTCCATTCCGGTGCATCGCCACCCGGCGGGACCGGACTAAAACACCGATTATTTCCCAAATCGCGTGACAAGGCACGGCCCGGCGCCGTTCCCGCCACGCGCACCCACCGCTGCCCTACTGGAACGACTGGAGTCCTCATGTCCGCTTCGATCTTCGCCGCCGTCGAGATGGCGCCCCGTGACCCGATCCTTGGCCTGAACGAGGCCTTCGCCGCCGACACCCGCGCCGAGAAGGTCAACCTCGGCGTTGGCGTGTACTACGACGACAACGGCAAGATCCCGCTGCTCGCCGCCGTGCGCGCTGCCGAGAAGGCCCGCCTCGAAGCCATGCCGCCGCGCGGCTATCAGCCGATCGAAGGCCCTGCCGCCTACAACAACGCGGTGCAAGGCCTGCTGTTCGGCAAGGACTCGCAGCTCGCCACCAGCGGCCAGACCGTCACCATCGAAGCCCTGGGCGGCACTGGCGCCCTCAAGGTTGGTGCCGACTACCTCAAGCGTCTGGTGCCCGGCGCCACCGTCTATATCTCCGACCCAAGCTGGGAAAACCACCGCGCACTGTTCGAATCCGCCGGCTTCCCGGTCGAGAACTACCCCTACTACGACGCCGCCTCCCGTGGCGTGAACTTCGCCGCCATGAAGGCCAAGCTCGACAGCCTGCAGCCCGGCTCGGTCATCGTGCTGCACGCCTGCTGCCACAACCCGACCGGCGCCGACCTGTCGGACGCGCAGTGGGACGAAGTCGTGGCCGTATGTCGTGAGCGCGGCCTGATTCCCTTCCTCGACATGGCCTACCAGGGCTTCGCCGAAGGCATCGACGCCGACGCCGTGGCCGTGCGCGCCCTGTCGTCCAGCGGCCTGCAGTTCTTCGTGTCGAGCTCGTTCTCGAAGAGCTTCTCGCTCTACGGCGAGCGCGTTGGCGCGCTCTCCATCGTCACCGCCAGCAAGGAAGAAGCGGGCCGCGTGCTGTCGCAGGTCAAGCGCGTGATCCGCACCAACTACTCCAACCCGCCGATCCATGGTGGCGCCATCGTCGCCGCGGTGCTGTCCTCGCCCGAGCTGCGCCAGATGTGGGAAGACGAGCTCGGCGGCATGCGCGAGCGCATCCGCGCGATGCGCACCGGCCTCGTCGACCAACTCAAGGCCGAAGGCGTGGCGCAGGACTTCTCGTTCGTGATCAAGCAGCGCGGCATGTTCTCGTACACTGGCCTGACTGCAGCGCAGGTCGAGACGCTCAAGGCCGACTTCGGTATCTACGCCGTATCGACCGGCCGCATCTGCCTGGCCGCGCTCAACTCGAAGAACATCGGCTACGTCGCCAAGGCGATCGCACAGGTGGTCAAGGGCTGAGCCCAATCGCACCAAGGCGACGGAGCAGCAAAAAAACGCTTCTTCGCCTTGACGAAGGCGCGCCCTATGCCTAAAATGCGCGCCTCTGTTCCCCGATAGCTCAGTCGGTAGAGCGCCGGACTGTTAATCCGTAGGTCCCTGGTTCGAGCCCAGGTCGGGGAGCCAAGTTTAAGGACTTGGTGTTTCTCCAAGGAACAGCAGGTCGCAGCAGTAGGCTGCAAAAGGTAATTCCCCGATAGCTCAGTCGGTAGAGCGCCGGACTGTTAATCCGTAGGTCCCTGGTTCGAGCCCAGGTCGGGGAGCCAGCATCAAGCAAAAAAGCCAATCCTTCGGGGTTGGCTTTTTTGCTTGCTTTTCCAACCCCGAAGGTCAGTGACTTCGAGGCAACAACACCGACCAGCTGAACGCCTGGGCCTCGGGGCCTGGGTGAGCCGAGTAAGGCTCACGGGACTCGCGACGAGCCCCGGTCGGGGAGCGAGCCCCCCTCCAATCACACCCCGTGTCGCCGCCGATGCTGGCGCGAACCTGCGGAACCCTCGCCGTCTGCATAAGCATGGCGGGCCGCAGTCATTTCGGCCAGTACCGTCGCAACCTTGTGGTTGAGGGTACCCTTGGGGATCACGCCCTTTGCGTCCGGCTCGCCCGCCTCGACACCGGTCAGTACGGTCATCGCCTCGTCCACCGTTGACACGGCGTGGATGTGGAACCGGCCTGCGGCGGCCGCCTGCACGACGTCCTCGCGCAACATCAGGTGGCGTACGCTGGCCGCGGGGATCACCACCCCGTGCGAGCCATCCAGGCCGCGGGCGCTGCACAGGTCGAAAAAGCCCTCGATCTTCTCGTTGACGCCACCAATTACCTGCACCTCACCAAACTGGTTCACCGAGCCAGTGATCGCGAAGCGCTGCTGGATCGGAATCTGCGTCAGCGCCGACAATAGCGCGCACAACTCGGCAAGCGAGGCAGAGTCGCCCTCGACCGGCGCGTAGGACTGCTCGAATACCAGGCTCGCCGACAGCGACAAGGGTTGGTGACGGGCGTAACGTGCGGCGAGAAAGGCGGACAGGATGAGCACCCCCTTGGAGTGGATGGCACCGCCGAGTTCGGTCTCACGTTCAATATCGACCACGTCGCCCTCGCCCATACGCACCGTGGCAGTGATGCGCACCGGATGGCCGAAGCGTTCGCCGGCGAGTTCGACAACGACCAATCCGTTGATCTGGCCGGCACGCTCGCCATCGGTGGAAATCAGCGTCGTACCGTCGAGGATGGATTCGCGCACCCGGGTCGGATAACGGCTGCAGCGACGCACGCGCGCAGCCAGTGCATCCTCCACCTCGACGCGCGTGCTCGTGTCTCGCCGCTTGAGCCGGGCATGGTGGTCGGCCTCGCGCATCAGATCCGACAGCGAGCGGGTGTTCAGCGACAGGCGGCCGGAATCTTCGGCGAGGCGAGAGGCCTCCTCGACAAGGCGGGCGACACCGCTGCTGTCGAAGGGCAGCAGGCCGGCGCTGCGTACGAGCAACGCGATCAGGCGCGCATACTCGCGCTCGTTCTCCGGCGTACGCGGGAGGTCGTCGTTGAAATCGGCTGCGACCTTGAACAGGTCGGCAAACTCGGGATCGTGCTCCATGAGCAGGTAATACACGTCACGATCGCCGATCAGCACGACCTTGAGTGCGCTCGGCACTGCCTGCGGCTCCAAGGTCAACGCACCACTCCAGCCTTGCGCCTCGGCAGGCGGCTCGATGCGGATCTCTCCCGCACGCAGGCAGCGCTTGAGCCCCTCCCATGCGAATGGCTGCGACAGCAGGCGCTCGGCGTCGAGAACCAGGTAACCGCCATTCGCGCGGTGCAGCGCCCCGGCACGGATCAGGTTGAAGTGGCTGACCTGGTTGCCCTGCTGCACTACATGCTCGATCCGGCCGATCAGGTTGCCATAGCCAGGATTGTTCTCGAACACCACCGGCGCCCCTTGCGAGGCCGAATGATCGACCAGCAGCTTGACCTGGTAGCGGTGGTAACGCGTGTTCTCCTCCGGCTCGGAGACATCGTCCTCATCCTCTTCGAGCATGGTGCCCTTGATCGCGCTGTCGAGCACATCGTGCTGCACGGCATCGACGAAGGCCAGCACCTCGGGCAAGTCGGCATGCGCCTCGCGCACCTCACGCAGCAGGTGGGACACGGCAGGCCCCAAGACCTCGTGCTCGGCGCGCTCGATCGACTCGCGCACCGCCTTGCGCCAGCCCGGGAAGTCGTTGAGCAGGTCCTCGAGCTTCTCGCTCCAGGCCGTCACGCGCGCTTCGATCTGGTCACGCTCGGCCTCGGGCAAGGCCTCGAAGGCTTCTGGCGACATCACCTCGCCGTCGCGGATCGGCGCGAAGACAAAGCCTTCCGGGGTCTGCAGCAACGATATCTGCTCCGCGGCACAGGCCTGCCCCAGCTCGCGCAGAGCCCCCTCCTCGCGTGCCTTGTGCGCGTTCTGCAGGGCCTCGACACGCTCGCTGTGCGCATCGCTGTCCAGCGCTGCAGCAAGCGCCGGGCCGAGATCGCGAATGAAGGTCTGCATGTGCGCCCGCAGCGCTGCGCCCCGCCCGGCAGGCAGGGTGAGCAGGCGCGGCTTGAGCGATTCGTCGAAGTTGTGCAGATAGCACAGGTCGGGCGGTACCGGCTCGCTCGCCGCACGTTCGCGCAGCAGGCGAAAGGTGGTTGCATGCTTGCCACTGCCCGCCTCGCCGAGCACGAACACGTGGTATCCGGTGTGTCCCATCGCCAGCCCGAAGCGAATCGCCTCCACGGCGCGCTCCTGGCCAAGGTCGCCGGCATGGTCGGCGAGCGCCTCGGTGGTATCGAAACCAAGTGAATCGGGGGTGCAGTGCTTACGCAGTGCCGTTGCCGGCAGTGGCACGAGGTCGGCCATGTTCGAGTATTCTCCAGATGCCGCAAGTCGCGTCGGCGCGCCATGATACACCCTGGCTCTGCCGGCTCATTGAGCGCGGCCCGCTGCCCGTGGAGGTCGCATGTGGCACCAGCCCTCCCAACCCGCCTTGCACCCCCGCGCCAGCGTGCCGATAATCCAGTCACACCACTGCGCAACGACCATGAAAGTCATCCCGATCCAGCACGCAGCGGCGGCGCCCTCGCCTGCCGACCCTGCAAACAGGCCCGCTCCCGGTCTTGCCCTGTTCGACCGGCGCGGGCGCAATGTGCGTGATCTGCGCATCTCGGTCACCGATCGCTGCAACTTCCGCTGCGTGTACTGCATGCCGCGCGAGGTGTTCGGTGATGACTACCCCTTTCTGCCACGGGCAGACTTGCTGTCGTTCGAGGAGATCGTTCGCGTGGCGCAGCTGTTCGTTGCCCGTGGCGTGCGCAAGATCCGCATCACCGGTGGCGAACCGCTGCTGCGCAAGGACATTGACCGTCTGATCGGCATGCTGGCCAGGCTCGACGGCGTCGAGATCACACTGACTACCAACGGCGTGCTGCTGCCCAAGCTGGCGCAAAGGCTCAGGAACGCGGGTCTGCACAGGGTCACGGTCAGCCTTGATGCACTGGACGACACGCTGTTCCGACGCATGAACGACGCCGACTACCCGGTAGAGAAGGTCCTCGAAGGCATCGAGGCTGCACGTACGGCCGGTCTCGGGCCGATCAAGGTCAACATGGTGGTCAAGCGCGGCACCAACGACAGCGACATCGAGGCAATGGCGACCCACTTCCGCCACAGTGGGCACATCCTGCGCTTCATCGAGTTCATGGACGTCGGCGCGTCGAACGGCTGGAAGATGGACGAAGTGCTGCCCTCGCGGGACGTGATCGCGCGCATCGACCGCGTCCATCCGCTCGAGCCGATCGACCCCAACTACGAGGGCGAAGTTGCCGAGCGCTGGCGCTACAAGGATGGAGCGGGCGAGATCGGCGTGATTTCCTCGGTCACCCAGGCCTTCTGCTCCACCTGTACGCGCATCCGCCTGTCGACCGAGGGCAAGCTCTACACCTGCCTGTTCGCGCAGGCGGGGCATGACCTGCGCGCCCTGTTGCGCAGCGCGGACGAGGCGGCAAGCGTCGACGCCCGCCTCGATGCCGCGATCGCCCAGGTGTGGCAGCAGCGCGACGACCGCTACTCGGAGATCCGCACGGCCGAGACCGCAGCCCTGCGCAAGATCGAGATGTCCTACATAGGCGGCTGAGACGCCCCCGTCCGCCGCCCAAGCCCGCTCACTCGCGGATCGCCTCCAGTTCGAACAGCAGTTCGACCTCGTCGCCGACCATGCCGCGCTCGATGCCGTAGGTCATGCCCCACTGGCTGCGCAGCAGCGTGGTGCGCGCCGAGATGCCCAACGTATGCTTGCGGTGCCCGAACGGATACACCGCCGCCTTGTTCAGCGCCACCTCGAGGGTCACCGGGTGGGTCTGGCCGAGCAGGGTCAGCTTGCCGCTGAGCTTGCCGGTGTTGTCGGCGTTGGGCTCGAACGTGGTCGCCTCGAAGACGATCTCGGGGAAGCGCTTGGCGTCGAGGAAATCGCTGTCGCGAACATGGCGATCGCGTGCGCCGTGGTTGCTGAACACGCTATCGGCGCTCACCACGACACGCCCCGAACTCAGCGCACGGGTTTGCTCGTCGTAGACGAAGTTGCCACTGGCTTTCTGAAACAGGCCTATCACCTTGGCGTAGCCGATGTGATCGACCTTGAAGGCGATCGCAAAGTGGTCGGGGTCGATACGGTAACTGTGCGACTGCGCCCATGCAGGGCTCGCTAACGCCGCGGCGAGCAGCGTCGCGGCGCCGATCAGGGCGTTGCGGGCACAGCGGATCGGTTCGGTCTTCATCCTTCTCTCCTCCGGTTGTCAGCGGTCCCGCCCCGGACTGCGCGGTGCAGCCAGTGCACATCGACCGCGAAGGACCACGCCAGCAACGCCAGCGCGGGCAACAGCAAGGTCGTCGCCAACGAGGCGTCGACCAGTGGCAGCAGGCATAGCAGCAGGCTCGCGACCTGCACGACGCACACCAGCTTGCGCCTGTCGCTGTCGGGCAAGGGAGCGCCCAACCACGGCCAGCGCAGCATGGCGGCGACGAAGCCGTAACGCATCAGTCCGATCGCGAGCACCCAGGACCCGGCCTTGCCCATCTGCAACAGGTGCGCACAAAGGACGAGGATCAGCAGGGCATCGAGTTCCATGTCGAAGCGTGCCCCGTACGCACTGGCGCAGCGCCAGCGTCGTGCCACCCAGCCGTCGACGCCATCCAGCACCAGCGCCAGCATACTGATGGCGGCCAGCAGCCACGCCCATTGTGCCCCCCAGGCAGGCGCGAACAGCGCCCCGACCAGCATGCACACCAGCACTGCGCGCACCAGCGTGACCTGATTGGCGGGCCCCATACTGCGCTGGGGATCCCCCCAGAAGCGGGCGAGCAGCAGGACGATGACTGCGAGCGCCACCGTCGCACCCACCAGCGCTTGCACCGGCATGGCAGCGAAGACGCAAGCCACGATGCCTCCGCCCAGCAACATCAGCAGTGCGAGCCCCAACTCCTGCCAGAGCCTTGGCATGTACCCCCTCCCGCTCGACACCTCGCCGAGGCCACCACGCTGCACGCTTCACCTCCCACTTGTCGCCACGACTGACCGCTCCCGACACCGTCGCCCGCTGGCCCGCGAGGACCCGCGAGCCGCCTGCTAACATACCGCTTTCGATCACCAGATTACGCATCGGGTTCGCCCGCGCGACCAATTTACGCATGCCCGCTACCAACCTCGCGTTCTGGAGCCTGCCACCGGATCGGGGCGAGCTTCGCCCCGCGCCACTGCCGCCGCTCGCCGACGGCGACGTTCTGGTGCGCGCGCTGTACAGCGCGATCAGCCGCGGCACCGAAAGCCTGGTGTTCCGTGGCGAGGTTCCGCGCTCGGAATACCAGCGCATGCGTGCGCCTTTCCAGGAGGGCGAGTTTCCCGGGCCAGTCAAGTACGGTTACATCAGTGTCGGCATCGTCGAGGACGGCATCGGCTCCCAGGCCGCCGCGCTCCGGGGGCAGACCGTTTTCTGCCTGCACCCCCATCAGCAGCGCTACATCGTCCCTGCCAGCGCCGTGCTGGCGCTCCCCCCCGGAGTGCCACCCGCGCGTGCGGTACTTGCCGCAAACATGGAGACGGCGATCAACGCCTGTTGGGACGGCAGCCCAGCCGTCGGCGACCGTATCGCGGTGATCGGCGCCGGCGTGGTCGGCACCTTGATCGCCTGGCTGTGTGCACGCATCCCCGGCACCGAGGTAGAACTGATCGATGTCGACGCCGAGCGTGCGGCGCTCGCCACGGCGCTCGGCCTCGTCCATCGCGCACCCGGGGCGGCGCGCCCGGAATGCGACCTTGTCTTTCACGCCAGCGGCAATCCAGCCGGCCTCGCGCAAGCGCTCGAACTCGCCGGCCAGGAGGCCAGCATCATCGAGGTGAGCTGGTACGGCCAGCGCAACGCCACGCTCGCCCTCGGCGCCGCCTTTCATTCGCGCCGGCTCGTCCTGCGCGCCAGCCAGGTCGGCCATATCACTGCGCCGCGCGCGCCGCGCTGGGACTACCGCCGCCGCCTGGAACTCGCGCTCGCGCTGCTCGTCGACGATCGGCTCGATGCACTGATCAGCGGCGAGCACCCTTTCGCAGCCCTGCCCGCACTCATGGCACGCCTGGCGCACACGCCGGCTGGCGCCCTGTGCGAGCGCATCCGCTATGACTGACCAACCGGAGCACCTGCATGTACAGCCTCAGCGTCCGCGATCACATCATGATCGCCCACAGTTTCCAGGGCGAGGTTTTCGGCCCCGCCCAGCGCGTCCACGGTGCCACCTATGTCGTTGATGCATGCTTTCAGCGCCCCGAGCTCGACGCCGATGGCCTGGTGGTCGACATCGGTCTCGCCAGCGATACGCTCAAGGCGGTGCTCGCCGAACTCAATTACCGCAATCTCGACGATGAGCCGGCCTTCAGCGGCCGCAACACCACCACCGAGTTCATGGCACGGGTGATCTTCGAGCGCATGGCCGCAGCCGTCCGCAGCGGCCGCCTTGGCGAGGGCGCGCGCGGGCTCGAGCGGCTGAAGGTCACCCTGCACGAATCGCACATCGCCTGGGCAGCCTATGAGGGCGGGCTTTGAACCAGACGCCAGCCTTGACATCGGACCGATCTCCATGAGCCGCCGCGTCGATCTCGTCGTCCCGGGCGACCCCGCCCAGCTCACCGGCGGCTACCTGTACGACGCAAACATCGCCGCCTCGCTGCGCGCACAGGGCTGGACGGTCACCGTGCACGGCCTGCCCGGGCGCTTCCCCGACGCCGATGCCCAAGCGCGCGAAGCCTTCGATGCCACATTGTCGGCGCTGCCTGCGGGCCGCCAGGTGGTCATCGACGGACTTGCTCTGGGTGGGCTACCTGAGCTTGCGCATGCCCACGCCGGTCGCCTGGACCTCATCGCCCTCATCCACCACCCGCTGGCCGACGAAGGCGGACTATGCACCACGCTGCAACGCTGCCTTCTGGCCTCGGAGCGCGCAGCCCTGGCCGCAGCCCGTACCGTCATCACTACCAGCCGCCACACCGCACGGCGGCTTGCGCATTTCGGCGTGCGACCCAATCGCCTGCAGGTGGTCGAGCCGGGGGTACGCGCCTTGCCCCTCGCCGCGGCTGATGCCGACATACCCAAGCTCCTGTGCGTAGCCAGCCTGACCCCGCGCAAGGGCCACGGGCTGCTGGTGGCGGCACTCGCGCGTGTTGCCGACCTCGACTGGCAGTGCGACTGCATCGGCAGCCTCGCACGCGACCCCGTGCATGCGGGCACGATCGCCGCTCAGATCGCCGCTGCCGGCCTCGACGGGCGCGTCCGGCTAAGCGGCGAATGTACGGATGATGCGCTCTGCGCAGCCTACGCCGCAGCCGACCTTTTCGTGTTGCCCTCGCGTTACGAGGGCTACGGCATGGTCATCACCGAGGCAGTCGCCGCCGGACTGCCGGTACTGACCACTTCGGGTGGCGCTCTGGGCGAAACCCTGCCGCATGGAGCCGGGCTGGCGCTGCCGGTCGATGACGTCGATGCCTTCGCCAGCGCGCTGCGTGCCTTGCTGAGCAACCGCGAGCACAGGCTGCAACTTCGCGATGGCGCCCGCCGCGCCCGTTCCAGCCTGCGCGACTGGACGCGTGCAGGCTTCGAGTTCGCCACCGCACTCGACCGCCACGCAGCTACGAACCACCTAGCGCAAGGACGCCATGCATAGCGACCAAGGCAAAGCCGGGGATCGCCACGGACAAGAGGGCATGCATACCGATGCGGTTTTCAGCATCGACTGGCTTGCGCTGCGACGCCCGGCCGATACCGCCGCCCGCGCACATGCGCTCGAAGCGCGCGCCCGCGCCTGGCTCGACGCTCGCCGCGGCGGCAGCCCGCGTGCGCTGCATCTCGTGGACCTGGGCAGCGGCAGCGGCGCCAACCCTGCGCACCTTGCCCCCCGACTGCCTGGCCTCCAACGCTGGACCTTGGTAGACCGCGACAACGCACTGCTCGTACATGCGCGACATGCTTGCGCCTCACTATGTGACGCCGAAGGCAAGCCGGTGAGCGTACACACCCGGCTGCAGGACCTCGCTGCGCTGGATGAACTCACGATCGGCGAGGCCGACCTGGTGTGCGCCTCGGCGCTGCTCGACCTGGTCGACGCAACCTGGATCGAGCGTCTTGCCGCCGCCTGCGACGCTCACGGCAGCGCGGTGTTCGTCACCCTGAGCGTGGATGGCAGCTGGCGCTTCGAGCGCCTGTGCGCCCCCGAGTCCAGCGCAGCCGGCGTGCCGGTGTGGGAGGCGGACACGGACGTGGACGACCCCGTGGTGAACGAAGCCTTCAATGCGCACCAGCGTGGCAACAAGGGCATCGGGGCCGCACTCGGGCCGGACGCTGCGGCCTGCCTCGCCACCGCATTGCGCACGCGCGGCTTTGACGTCGAGCTTGCAGCCAGCCCTTGGCAACTGCAGCTCGATGACTCAAGGCAGTCACAGCTGGCCCGCACCCTCATCGATGGCTGGCGTGAGGCCGCATGTGCGCAGTTGCCGGCCATGGCCGAGCGCATCCGGCGCTGGCATGCGCGTCGCCAAGCCTGGTGTGCCGGAAACAGTGGTCGCCTCGTCGTCGGCCACGTCGACCTGTTTGCAAGCCCGCCGCGGTCAAGCACTTGAGCCAGGCCAGGGCGATGGATACGCAGCGAAGGGGCGCCGGCGCGGCGGCGGACGGCGGACTACCCGGATTACCGATACACGAACGCGCTGCCAAGCCCACGCACCGCCGCCTCGCCCGCCTGTTGCCTGCGCTGCGCGTTGCCTTCAGTTGCGGCCTCCTGGTCGCGCTCGTGCTGTGGCTGAAGCCCTCTACCCTGCTGGCTGCACTTTCCGCCCCTCACCCCGGCTGGCTGGCGCTGGCGCTGGCGCTGAGCCTGCCCCAGGTTGCGCTGTCGGCCTGGCGCTGGCAGCTGACGGCACAGCAGCTTGGCGTGCCGCTCGGTTTCAGGATGGCACTCGCCGAGTACTACCTGGCCACCCTCCTCAACCAGCTGCTGCCCGGAGGCGTCATGGGCGATGCCAACCGCGCGTGGCGACACGCACGTACGACCACCGGCACAGCAGGGCGCGGCACCTCGGCCTGGCACGCGGTGCTGATCGAGCGCGTTTCCGGTCAGTTCGCGCTGCTTCTGGTCGCCTTGCTGGCGCTCCTCACCGCACCGAGCCTGCGCGCCGCACTGGCTCGCGTGCTTGACTCGGACAGCAGCGCGGCGGGCTCGATGACGACGTTCGCCATGACGACACTCATTGCGGCACTCATGGCATTCACACTCGGCTGGCTGTGGCGACGACGCCCCGCCGTGCTTGCGAGCCTGACCACCGCGCTCAGGCAAGCACTGTTTGCACGCAAGGTGTTGCTCAAGCAGCTGCTCGCATCGCTCCTGATCGTTGTCAGCTATGTGGCTGTGTACCTGTGCTGCCTGCTCATGCTTGGCTCAGCCACCCACCCCGGCGAGGCCCTGCCGCTGATCCCCTGGGTGTTGCTGGCGATGGCGCTGCCGCTGTCGATTGCCGGCTGGGGCGTGCGTGAAGGTGCTGCGGCCCTGCTATGGTCGGCCGCCGGACTGGACCCCGCGCAGGGCGTCGCGATTGCGATCGCCTATGGCGTGGTCGTGCTGCTGTCCAGCCTGCCAGGCGCGCTGGTGCTGTTCCGGCAGCGCCGCTAAATACCGCGCTCGTCGCCGAAGTCGAGGTCGAACAGCACGTCATCGCCGCAGGCAAAGTAGCGGCAGCGCGGCCGCAAGGCGCCTTCGAGCGTATCGATGACCGGCAGGCTGAGCCCTGGCCGGCCCGAGCCGATGAGCATCGGCGCCACCAGCACATGCAGGCGGTCGAGCACGCCTGCCTCCAGGAAGCCCGATACCGTCAAGCCGCCGCCCTCGACCAGCACACGCCTGCATCCCTCGGCATGGAGCGCCTGCACCACTTCAGCCGGGGCAAAGCGTCCCTCTCGGGTCGGCAAACGCAGCATACGGACTTGACCCTCTGCCCTCACCTCACCCGCGCCTTCGCCCCGAATCAGCAGGCAGGCTCCGCTACCATCGGCAAACATGCGCGCCTGCGGCGCGGCGCGGCCGCTGGGATCGAGCACTACCCGCAGCGGCTGTGGGCCGCTGACATGGCGCACCGTAAGCAGTGGGTCATCCGCATTGAGCGTGCCCACACCGACCACCACCGCATCAGCCACGGCGCGCAGGCGGTGCAGGTGTGTGCGGGCCTCGATTCCGTTGATATAGTGCGAGGCTCCGCTTTGAGTGGCGATGCGTCCATCCAGGCTCTGGCCGATCTGGGCGACCGTCCACGGCCGGCAGCTGGCGACCAGCGGCAGGAAGGTGTCGAGCAAGGCCTCCGTCACCGCATCGACCACGGTGTCGCACCGCCAGCCACCACCCGCGACCACACGGAGCCAGGCGCCGCCCGCCTGGAAACTTGTCTCGGGCTGCGCGGACCAATCGTGCGTGCACGCTTGAAGAATGCAGGACCAGCCCCAATCTTGAGAGCGTTGTAAGCTCGCCATACAGAATCCATTGAACAAAGCGGTTCGCGCCTACAGTCTGTTGCCATGTCCGGCAGTTGCGCAATGATGAACCCGATAACCCGAACGGAGAACACCGAATGCGCCAAGCCGAGCGTGCCATTTTCGACCTGCGACGCGGACTTCCCATCGTGTTGCGCCACCAGGGCGCGCAGACGCTCGTGCTCGCGGTCGAAGGCCTGTGCGACGCCACGCTCTCTGCAGCCGGCACACTCACGGGCGTCTCACCCGCACTCGTGCTGAGCCGCCACCGCATGGCTGCCCTCGGCCATGTCGTCACGGCCGAGGCGGTGAGCCTCGTCTTCGATCAGCAGCCTATGGACGTTGAGCTGCGTGCCCTGGCGTGGACGCGCGGGGCGGCACTGCCCCACGGCGTCCAGCTAGTGGACGCCGACCAGACCAATCTTGCGGCACTGCGTCTTCTTGCCCGTGCCCAGCTTGTCCCTGCCGCACTGGCCTTTGCCGTGCCGGAGGCTGCGCGTAGTGCGGTCGAGCACGAGCTGGCCGGCGGCCAGTTGCTGGCGGTAGAGGCCGACGAGGCGCTGCGCCTGTGCAGAAGTGGGCCTGGCCTGCTGACCCGAGTCAGCGAAGCCCGCGTTCCGCTCGCTGAGGCCGAGAACAGCCGCTTCGTGCTGTTCCGCGAAGCCGACGGGGTGCATGAGCATGTAGCAATCGTCATCGGTGACCCGGGCCGGTGGCCGCAGGCCGTGCCCGTACGCCTGCATTCATCCTGCCTCACCGGCGACCTTTTCGGCAGCCTGCGCTGCGACTGTGGCGAACAGCTGCGCCGCGGCGTGGCCGCGATCAACGAACAGGGCGGCGGCGTCCTGCTCTATCTCTCCCAGGAGGGGCGTGGTATCGGGCTCGCCAACAAGCTGCGCGCCTACGGCCTGCAGGACGAGGGCCTGGACACGATCGATGCGGACCAGGTCATCGGCTTCTCCAAGGACGAGCGCGATTTCCGAGTCGCGCACGAGATGCTCGATCAGCTCGGGATTGCCAAGGTCATGTTGCTGACCAATAACCCAAGCAAGGTGGAGGCGCTGCAACGCGCCGG
Organism: Thauera sp. 27; assembly: GCF_000310125.2. Lineage (NCBI taxonomy): Bacteria > Pseudomonadati > Pseudomonadota > Betaproteobacteria > Rhodocyclales > Zoogloeaceae > Thauera > Thauera sp. 27. The sequence goes on along the minus strand of NZ_AMXB01000021.1, from coordinate 2,640 downwards.
CATCAACGTCGTCGAGCGCCAGGCGATCTACGGCGACGTCACCCGCCAGAACGAGCGCTACCTGCAGACCAAGGCAGATCGGCACGGTCACTGGCTGCACGACCTGCTCAGTGAGCAGGACGAGCCGGCGTCAGCCGAACCCGAACGTCTGCCCGCGCCCGGCACGGCTGGCGGCGCCTGAGGCACATCTTTCGTATGCGGGTTGCGGCGCGGTGAATCGGGGACTGCACGCCGCCCATCCGCCGCAGCCGCGGGCCTTAACCGCCCCGGCTCAGGCACTCGAGATCAAAGGCCGCGGCGTCCTCGATGACGCGTACGAGCGCAGCGGCAAAGTGCTCGACCAGGCGCGACCCCAGCGCCGCATCGGCGAGCGCTGCGTTGCCGGTCACCCCATGCGGGTTGAGATCCTGCGCCATCCAGGCAAAGCCAGCCTCGCCCTCGGGCCCGAGCAGGTTGCCTTTGGCGTCCATGGCCTGGCCGAGCGAGGCATGGTTCGCCAGCACCTCGCACCTGACCTTGTGCGGTGCAAGGTGAAGCATCATCGCGGTTTCCAGCGCGCCGCCATGCAGGCCGTGGCGCAACTCGGCCGCTGGCAGCGCGTCCTCCGGGGGCGCGAAGCGGAAGTAGTTTGCGCGTACAACCAGCATGCCATGCGCAGCTCGCAGCTTGAGCGCAGCCATATCCACAACAGCCTTGTTGCCGCCGTGGGTGTTGAACAACACCAATCGCCGCAGCCCCGCGCGCGCCACGCTATCGCCCAGCTCACAAACGGTGGTCAGCGCACACTCCGGGCTCAGGCTCAGCGTACCCGCGAATGCAGTGTGCTCCAGGCTCAAGCCCACGGCGAGGGCAGGCAGTACGCAGACCCGCCGCTGCGGGTCAAGCTGCGGCAGGGCTGCACGCAGCAAGCCCTCGGCAATATCGAGATCGGTCGACAGAGGCAGATGCTCGCCATGCTGCTCGACCGCTGCCAACGGCAGCACCGCCACCGCATCCTCGGCTGCAAGGCAACGGATCTGTTGCGGGGTAAGGTCGAGCCAGTTCGAAACCGCAGCGATTTTGTCCATGTCGGCAAAGTTGGGGCGAAGAGATCGGCTGCGTCCGATCATAGCCGGATCGGGGCGGCCTCGGTGAGCAGGTACCGGTGATGACCAGACAATCGCATGAAGCGCCGCGGCAAGATGAGTACGGGCGGGGGGACAACGAAGACCTCGCGGTCCGCACCGCAGCTGCAACCGCGTTCGCCGCTGGTGCACGTGCGCTTGGCCTCGTCGTGCTGCCGCTGTTCGTGCTCAACCTCCTGCTCACCTTTGGCAACGAGTGGCCCACCCTGTGGCCGCGGCTCGAGTGGCGGCTATCCACCGAGCTTGCCGCCTTGCTGGTGGCGCTCGCCATCTGGATCGGCTGGCGCGGCGCACTCGGGCAGCGCATGCTTGGCGCGCTTGCAGCGCTCGGCAGTAACTGGGTGGTGATGCACTACATCAACGTCACGGTGCCGTCGATCTTCGGCCGCCGACTCAACGCCTACTGGGACAGCCAGCACCTATGGGCCGTCATCAAGATGAGCGTCGAGAACAAGGCCTTCGCCACTGCTCTCACACTGATCGTCGCCGGACTCGCGTTGGCACTGCTATACGCGATCGTGAGGCTGTGCATGCTCCCACTTGTCCGCGCAGCGGAACACGACCTCACCCGGCGCCTGCTGCTCTTTCTCGGGCTCGCGGTGTGCGCGCTGTCGGTCGCCCAGCCATGGCAGCCCGAGCGGCTGCGCCCATTGCTCGCTCCACCGGTCAGTGCCCTGCTCGCCGAACAGTCGCGCCTGCTTGTGCTTGCGCTGTCCGCCGACGCCCAGGGCGGGGGCCTCGGCCCGGGGCCGGTTTTCTCGGGCACTGTCGATGCGCTCGGTGGAGCGGACGTGCTGATCGTGTTTGCCGAGGCCTACGGCGCAATAACGTTCGACAAGCCGGACATTGCCGAAGCGCTGGCGCCGTCACGAGCACAACTCGCCGCTGCGATCGCCGCCGGCGACCGCCATGTCGTGTCCGCCCGGCTGGTCGCGCCCACCTTCGGCGGCGCGTCCTGGCTTTCCCATGCCAGCCTGCTGGCGGGTATGGATACTCGTGATCCGCGCAACTACCAACAGTTGCTCGCCAGCAGCCGGCCGAGTCTTGTGAGCCACTTCGCCGCCAATGGTTACCGCAGCGTAGGCTGGCTGCCTGGCATTCAGCGCGCCTGGCCGGAAGGCGCGTTCTACGCTTTCGACCGCTATGCCGACGCCGAGCGCATCGGCTACGAGGGACCACACTTCGGCTTCTGGCGCATTCCCGACCAGGCCTCGATGGCGCTCATCCACCACCAGGAGTTCGGCAAGGATTTCTCGGCGCTCCCGGCGTCGCAACAAGAAGCCGGCCCCCGCCACCGGCAGCCGCGTCTGGTGGTGTTTCCCACCGTGACCACGCACGCGCCCTTCCGCGCACTGCCGCCCTTCACCGCTGACTGGTCACGCCTGCTGGGCGCGGACGCCTATACCATCGACGAGCGCGATGCCGCCGAAGGCGTAGCCGTGGCATGGTCCAACCCCACGCCAGCCTACCTGGCCTCGATGCGCTACCAGTTCGACTGGCTGGGGGGCTACCCCCG